>DATKWZ010000029.1 GCA_035529315.1 Anaerolineae bacterium | reverse complement strand
TATACCAAGTTTTTCAAGGGTGAGAAGCATTCGGGTGCGCAGGTCCTGAAATTTGTCTGTCGGAGGAACAGGAAAGTACCCTTGCTTATGCCTTGGTTTATAGCCAAGATTCGGGCATTCTTCTCTGCCGCTGTTCCAGACTCCTTCCACAGAGTCAACCTCATAGAAAGCCATGTTTGTCGATGATTCGAAGCGCACGTTATCAAAGATAAAAAATTCCGCTTCAGGTCCGATGTATACGGTGTCGCCGATTCCACTGCTTTTCAGGAATAATTCCGCTTTCTTAGCTATATAGCGCGGATCACGGGAATAAGGTTCCAGTGTGAGCGGGTCGGCTATATCTCCGATAAGAACCAGGGTGGGAACTTCAAAGAATGGATCCATCTTTGCGGTCGCAGGATCGGGTATCACAAGCATGTCGCTGGCGTGAATCGGCTGCCATCCCCTGATGCTTGAACCGTCAAACCCGAAACCATCTTCAAAGCTTGACTCGTCCAATTCGCATATAGGCACGGTAAAATGCTGCCATACACCTGGAAGGTCAAGAAAACGTATATCCACAACTTTGGCTGCATTTTCTTTAGCCATTTCCAGTACCTGTTTTGGTGTCATAATTATTTTCCTTCTAAAATACGGCCTTTGCCGTTGTGGTAATATCAGTGTCTTTAAGTCTACAGTCTTCAGGCTAATAACCTGAACAAATACTTGTTACTATATTGCGTCTTTCCCTTTTTCTCCTGTGCGTACCCGGACGACTTCCTCTATGGGGAGCACAAAAATTTTTCCATCACCTATTTTGCCTGTATATGCAGCATTTTTTATTGTTTCCACCACCTTATCAGCCAGGTCGGTTTCAACAACTATTTCGATTTTGATTTTAGGGATAAAGTCAACCACATATTCGGCTCCGCGATAAACCTCCTTGTGCCCTCTCTGCCGTCCATAGCCCTTTATCTCTGAGATAGTCATTCCATGAATACCGATTTCATTCAGAGCCTCTTTAACATCATCCAGCTTAAAGGGTTTGATGATCGCCTCGATCTTCTTCATCATTATATCTCCTTTTTCGAATAAAAGACCAACCCGATATCTAAAAGTTTCGGCTGCTGGTTCGTGGTATAAGAATTTGATTTTTAAATACTTTTGCTATATAGATTTTGGTAAAAATTTTGTTAAATATTTATACTATTATTTTTAAATTTACAATAAAAATAAAATATTTTCAGGAATTACAGGGTTATTATGCGGCTTTTAAAGCTTTACATAGATCAGGAGGTTGCTGATTCACCCGAGGTTATTTCCATAAAATCGCGCCTTAATCTGCCTTCTGAAACAGTTCATGATGCGCGTGAATTATTTGAAGGGCAGGTAACATTTGCATACAAAATCCATGGTATGCAAAATACTGTATAGATAACCAGACCGTTCACGGTTTACCACGCCAGGGCGTGGTTACCTCATTATTACTTCATATAATACTTCGCCCAGTTCTTTGATCTTATATGGCTTGGCAACAACGCCGCAAAAACCATGTTTTCTATATTCAGTCATTACGGGATCATTAGAATAACCGCTGGAAACAATGGCTTTAGCTTCAGGATCAATCTTGATAAGTTTCTGAATGGTTTCCTTGCCTCCCATCCCGCCGGGAATGGTTAAATCCATTATGATTGCTTCAAAGGGTTGCGCGGATTCTTTAGCCTTTTTATACAGTTCAATCGCTTCAGCGCCATCTTTGGCAAACTCCGCTTCATAGCCTAAAACCTTGATCATTTCGCCTGCCACATTTCTGACTATCTCTTCGTCGTCCATTATTAAAACTTTACCCTTTCCAGTAAGAATTTTTTCTCTGATTTCTTTTTCAATCAATATTTCCTCTGAAGAAGCAGGCAGGTAAATATTAAAAGTGGTTCCCACTTCAAGCTTTGATTTAACTTGAATATAGCCATCATGCTTTTTGATAACTGAATAAGCAGTGGCAAGCCCCAGACCGCTTCCCTTCTGTTTAGTGGTAAAATAGGGGTCAAATATTTGTTTGAGATGCTCTTTCGAAATCCCAACACCCTGATCTTCAACGGATATCTTTATATATTTCCCCTCTTTTAGAGGAAGACCCCGCTTAGCATCTAAAACAATATTTTCAGCGCGCACCTTGATTATCCCACCTTTAGGCATAGCATGGCTGGCATTGATTATCAAATTGTTGATGACCTGACTGACCTGTCCCTCATCCACATCAACCGGCCAGAGGTCACCTGTTATAAAGAATTCACTTCTGACATTAGAACCGCTTAAGGCAAACAGGGTTGTGTCCTTTAGCATTTTTAAGATAAAAGCGGTTTTCTTGATTGGCGCTCCGCCCTTGGAAAAGGTAACTAATTGTTGGGTTAAATCCCTTGCCCGAAAGGACGCATTTTCTGCCTCTTTCAATCTTTCAAATATCTTATCTCCTGGTTGTGTATATATCTTTGCCAACATAATATTACCCATAATTGCCGTTAGAATATTGTTGAAATCATGGGCGATACCGCCGGCAAGGATACCGAGGGATTCAAGTATGTCCGCTTTCAAGAGTTCTTCTTCCATTTTCCGCTTTTCAGTAATATCACGGAAGACCAAAACAACACCGATGATGTTTTCTTTTTTATCTCTAATAGGAGCGCCGCTGTCATCAATAGGGCGTTTTGCTCCGTTTTTGGCTATCAACACCGTATGATTTGCCAGCCCCACGACAATACCTTCTTTGAGTACCTTCGTTACAGGATTTTCGGCCAGTTTGCCTGTTGTCTCATTTATAATATTGAAAACTTTCCCCAAAGGTTTTCCTGTAGCGTCTTCCTGTTTCCATCCCGTTAAAATCTCGGCAACGGGATTCATGAATGTTATTAAACCTTCTGAATCGGTGGCGATCACGGCATCGCCTATACTTTTAAGTGTGGTGAAAAGCCATTGTTCACTCTCTCTTAACTTTTTTTTCATCTTATGCTTGTAAAGGGCCATCTCGATGGTAGTGTATAATTCTCTTTCACTGAAAGGTTTAAGTATATAACCGTAAGGCTCTGTTATCTTTGCCCGCTGCAATGTTTTGTCGTCTGCATAAGCAGTGAGATATACCACTGGAATATCGAGACGATCCATGATTCGCTCAGCCGCTTCCACGCCGTCCATGAGCCCTTCTAACACGATATCCATAAGCACTAAATCAGGGAGCATCTCCACTGCTTTTTTAATGGCTTCTTTTCCGGAAGATGCGATAGCAATAACAGCATATCCCAAACCTTCCAATGTATTTTGTATATCATTCGCGATGATACCTTCATCTTCAACAATCAAAATCTGCGCATTCGTCATTGTCTTAACCCCCTTTCCTTTTTTCTCTCGGGGTAAATGTAATCTCAAATTTTGTTCTATCATCTCTATCAAACTCGATCGTCCCTTTAAGCTGTTTTACCAAAGTCGTTACTAATTGCAAACCTAATGTTTTCGCTTTTCGGAAGTCTAAACCTTTTGGGAAGCGGGCGCCGTTATCATCGACTATCAGTGTAAACTTATTATTTGCGTGCAGGTTCCTTTTCGAATGAAGTTCGACGCATATTTTTCCCTTCTTACCCCTTGGGAAAGCGTGTTTCAGGCAATTTGAAACAAGTTCATTTATAATCAAACCACAAGGGATGGCATCATTAATACCCAGAAAGATATCGTCCGCATTGATCTCCAGAGTTATGTTCTCTGGATAGGCCGCATACGAATGGAATAAAGAAGTTGTTAGCTTTCTGGTATATTCAGCAAAGTCAATCATCGCCAGGTCTTCTGATTGATACAGTTTTTCATGAACGAAAGCCATTGACCTGACACGATTCCGGCTCTCCTTGAATATCTCTATGTCATGTTTATCCTTGATATGCGTAGATTGAAGACTAAGCAGACTGGAAATAATCTGCAAATTGTTTTTAACACGGTGGTGAATTTCTTTCAAAAGCACTTCTTTCTCATTCAGCGATGCCTTGATTTGATCCTCAGCCTGTCTCATCTCGTCAAGCAGACGGGCGTTCTCAAAAGAGATGGCTGCCTGGGAAGTCAACAACTCGGTCATCGCTGTCCTTTCCGGTGTGAAAACCGAATCCGACAAACGGTTTTCCATGTATAGAATTCCAATCAATTTGGATTGCTTGATCAATGGAAGGCAAAGAATTGACTTAAGGCCCATCCTCTGAACCTTGGGATTGTCCTTAAACTCACCCTCTTTTGAAGCATTGTTCAGGACTACGCTCTTTTTAGTCCGGCGCACATAACGGACTATAGACTTACAAACGTCCTCGGCATCTTCAAGGTTGTATTTGACGGTACGAACAGCATCTTTTTTAGTGATATGACTTTCGGCGCGGACAATCAGGCGGCTGTTTTCTTCAATCAAAAGATATGCATGCTGGGAACCCGAGGCCTCCAGCACCACATTCATGATCTTTTTCAACAGGACATCGGGATCAATCTCTGCTGAAATAGCAAGGGAGGATTTCATGAGGTAGTCAACGTCGAGATCGGGAAGGGTGTAAGCAGCCGGCTTTGCTTTGGCAGGCGCGTAAGCAGGTACCTCTTTCTCAAAATATTCCGGGTATTTCTCTATGAGTAAAATTTCTTTACGTTCCGCCCGGCATTTTCTGTATAGCCGGGCAGCCTCGACAAAGTAAACCCGAGCCGTTTCAAAACCTGCGCCCTTGAGAAGCTCTCCACGACATTCATTAAGGTGAGCTTCCAGCAACGCGTAGCGTTGTTTGTGGGCAATAGCTATAGCATCAAAGTAAAGACTTCTGGCATTTCTGAAATCTCCGGTAGTTCGTTCCAGCTCAGCATGGATAAAAGCAAGATACGGTTTTAGCAATGGTCCGAATTGAGCCCAGGTCTCAATCTTGCTGATAAGCGGTTCTATATAGGACAGTAGTTCTTCTTTGCTTTTGTAAACAATTCCCCTTTCATACAACTTGATGGCATTTAGCGCCTGAAAAACATGCCACTGCCGCTTCAGCACATTGTCGGTGAGCCCTCTCATGTACTGCTTGGCTTTAATTAGATCCTGCTGCGCCTTTTTATACTCTCCAAAATAATAATGGGTCAAGGCAATATGGACATAATAGCTTCCAGCAGAGGCAATATGATTATCCTTTTCCCATTTCTTAATCTTTTCCTCCATGGGAACGGGCGTATAACCTCTCTTCATGGGTTCTATCCACCCGGCCTGAATTGCTTCAGCCAGACCAACAGAAAAAAATAAATGATATTTTTGAGAAAACTGAAGGCATTCCCTGGCATATTCTTCGATCGCAACCATATTGGCTCCTTGCACCTGAAGGTTCCACATCAAGGGGCCGTACGAAAGCCCTGCATTATACAGATCGCCGCAGTTTTTTCCGCATTGAATGGACTTGAGACAATATTTGACCACTTCTTCGGGATGACTCCTCGAATGCATATTACACCAGACAACGCCGTTCATACCCCGTGTCGCCCCAAAGGTGTTCATGTGTTTTTCAGACAAATTACGGGCCAGGTCTTCATAGCGGAATGCCTGCTCAAATTCTCCATGCTCCCCGAGATAGAGGCCCATAATAGAAAAAGAATAGATCACCGATTCATCCATCCCGCCTTCCAAGCAGTGCTTAGTTGACTGCACTGCCGAAAGATAGAGTTGCGGCACAAAACCGGACATATATAAATCCGGGATAAGTTCACTGTAAAAAGCCAGTTCGATCTTGTTTTTTCTTTTCGTAGTAAAGAGCATATTGAGGATAGTATCCCAAATATCGATATCTTTGGAGTTGATCTCATTCATCAATTGCTCTCGTTTTTTCTCTGCAAGTTCAGGATCGTCCGGGATCGATTTTCCGAAAAAGGATAGTCCGCGATTAGCGGTTTCAATGGCTTTTATAAAATTGCCTATAGATGAGAGCGAGGTGGTCTGTTCGGCCAGGGCTTCCGCCTTGTCCAGATCGGTTTTGGCATGATCAAGTAGTTGATTAAGCAGTTTTTCCGAGATCTCATATCCCCCGCACATCAACTCGGTCTTTGCCAATTTCTGGAAGATCTTAAATGTTCTGTCGTATTGTCCCTCCCAGGAGTCTTCCGGTAAGAGTTCAAGGCTTTGTCGAAAATATTCATTGGCTGCCTCTGTTGCCAGCGAGTCCAGGGCCTTGTTACCCGCATGATAGTTGATATCCGACAATTGGCAGGCGGTTTTTCTGTCCAGCGCCTTCTCCCTTCCCAGGTTAAGATGGGAAGCAATGGTGAAGAGGATATACAGTTTTTCCAAATCAGCCCCTTTGGGAACAGCAGAAAGGAGGTGAAATCCGATCCGCCAATGCATCTGCCGCCGCGTTTCAGATTTTATGGCGCTCAGGACCGCTTCCTGCACCCGGTCGTGAACAAATTGCAATTGACCTTTGTTCTCGATTAAAAGCCCCCGGCCCAAGGCTGGTTTCAACTTTTCAAATACATCCAACAAGGTAATTCCTCTGATCAGAGCAACTTCATCCGGCGTGAATAGGTTTCCCATGCAAGCGCAGTATTCGAGCAGGTCAATAGTATCAGAGGGAAGTTTTTGCACCTTTGAGCTAAAAAGCGCCACAACCGTGGAGGGCATGTCAGACTCCCTGATCTTATCCATATCCCATTGCCATTGACTGTTTTCACCTAAAATGAGCAAATCTTCATTGTGGAGATACGACAGCATCTCGCTCACGAACAAAGGGTTCCCCTCGGTGAGTTCCGTTATTAAACCGGCTAATTCCATGGTATATGAAAGAGGCGAATCAAGAATATAGGAGACCATCTCATGGCAGTGTTCTGGTTTAAGAAGCGACAACCTGATTTCTTGCAGAGGTTCGTCGTTTTCCTTTACCCTTTGTATTAACTTGGCAAGAGGATGGCTCGAATCGACCTCATTATGACGATAGGCTCCTACAAGAAAAAGGTATGGATGCTCATTGTGGTTGGCAAAGATGTTGCCAAGAAAATCAAAGGAGGCAATATCACACCACTGAAGATCGTCGATAAAAAGCACCAGGGGATATTCCTCGCTGGCGAGACAGGTCAAAAAATGGCCAAAGAGATCATGGAAGCGGTTTCTCGATTCAACAGGAGGAAGCGGTTTAACCTTCGGTTGAGGATCGAGCAGTATCTCCAGTTCAGGGATCACGTCGGTAACCACCCTGCCGTTACTTCCAAGCGCTTTGATGATCTTTTGCCTCCAGAGAGCGACCCTTTCGTCACTTTCCGTTAAAAAGGTCCTAATCAGATTTCTTAAGGCCTGTATAAGGGAGCTATATGGAATATTCTTTTGATAGACATCGAATTTCCCTGAGGTAAAATACCCTCTGTGCCTAACGATTGGTTTCTGAAGTTCTTGAATCAAGCGGGTTTTTCCAATGCCGGGGAGACCTGAAATGAATAGGCAGCGGAAAGAGTCCTTGGATGCTTTATCGTATTCCTCAAGGATAATTTCAGACTCCCTGTCGCGTCCCACCATTTTAGAAATAAAGGCAGCTCTATGGGTGTGATCATAAATCCCAAGAGTAAATTCGCCGATTGTGCCGGCGGCTGAATATTCATCCCGACACTGTATGAAGTCGGCCAAAAGCCCGGACGCGCTCTGGTACCGTTTCTCCGGCTGTTTGAGCATTAATCTCGCTATGATTTTACCCAGAATAGGGGGAACTTCGGGATTTAATTCGTGGACGGGCGGCGCTTCCTCGGCCAGGTGGGAATGAATTAATTCAAGGGGATCGGTAGAGAAGAATGGAAGTTGTCCGGTCAGCAATTTATAAAAGGTAATCCCCAGCGAGTATAGATCACTCGAAAAATCGACTCTATGATTGATGCGCCCGGTCTGTTCGGGAGAGGTATAGGCAAGAGTATTTTCCACAAAACCTCGGTCATAAATAAAATGGCTTACAGCCCTTGCATCAAGGGGGTCTATAAAATCAATTAACCTTATATTAAAGGCCTTCGGCTCGATTAATATATTGTGGGGTTTGATTCCGCCATGAATAATCCCTGCTTCATGAATTTTATCGATGGCTTCAGCCAGCTCGCAAGCTATAGTGAAAAAATCATTTAAGGTAATTTTAGTCTGGCTTTTGGCCCAGTCATCAAGGGTTATACCCTTGAAATAGTTTTGGGTGAAAAACTGGACATTTCCTCTCGCCTTAAATGATAAGGGCGTGATAAGGCGGGTATCATGTAAGATCTTCAGATGCTCAATTTTCTGCTGAAAATATCTTTTTTGGTCTTCGGATAGTAGGGCCGCTTTCAAAACCCTGAGAGCCAATGGTCGATTAGGATTCTTTTTATGAAAGGCTTTATAAACAATGGATTGGTACCCCTCACCCAACTTTTCAATAATATCATAATTTGGGATTGTTGTAAGTACTTCGCCCATATCTCATTAAACTCCTGTTAGACTATTTAATAATTTACAATCCCATAAAAGTCAAGAAATTGCGATTTCGTGCGAAATAGAAAAGCACGGCCAGGTCATTCTCTCCAATAACATATTGAAACAATATTTATTCATGTGAGTTTTCAGATTCTCACGCAAAGGCGCTAAACTCGCAAAGAAAAAAATAAAACTTAGCGTCTTTGCGCCTTTGCGTGAGACAATATTTTATAGAAAAAAGGGATCTGCATTGACTTATACGGCGGTTTTATTTAGGTTAAATTTATGTCGCTTTTAAAACTTTATATAGATAAAGAGGTTGCTGATTCGCCCGAGGTTATTTCCATAAAATCGCGCCTTAATCTACCTTTTGAAACAGTTCATGATGCGCGTGAATTATTTGAATTGATCTTATCAGCGGATGATCCTGTTAAAAAGGGGAAAGAAATTCTTTTCCTTACAAAAAATAAGGGCGCTTTTATCAGGCCATGTCCCGGAACCAGCCATTATACCTGTTGCGGCTACAAGATACTGCACATCGGCACTTTCTGCGCCATGGACTGCTCTTACTGTATCCTGCAATCATATTTTCATCCGCCTGTTCTTCAGTATTTTGTTAACCATGACGATCTGCTGTCGGAATTGGACATCCTGTTTCAAAAAAAAGGGGTGAGCAGGGTAGGGACCGGAGAGTTTACCGACAGCATGATCTGGGAGCGGTGGACAGACCTTTCAAATCTGCTTGTTCCTAAATTTTCCGGCCAAACATCCGCCGTGCTGGAGCTAAAGACCAAAACAATTGCCATTAACAGGCTGAAAAATCTTGATCACAATCGCAAGACAATAGTTTCCTGGTCACTTAATACAAATGCGATTATCAGCAATGAGGAGCGTCATACAACCTCTCTTTCCGAGAGGCTGAATGCAGCTGCCAAATGCGAGTCATGGGGATACCCGCTGGCCTTTCATTTTGATCCGATGATTATTTATGAGGGTTGCGAAGAGGATTACAGGCAGGTGATTATCCAGCTCTTTTCCACAATATCTCCTGAAAATATCGTATGGATAAGCCTCGGAACTTTTAGATTTATGCCATCTTTAAAACAGGTTATCCAAAAACGGTTTCCTGATTCAAGAATAATATACGGAGAATTCATATCCGGCCTTGACAATAAGATGCGCTACTTTAAGCCTCTTCGTATCAATCTTTATCAAAAGATGGCTTTCTGGATAAAGGAGGCAGCCCCCGATGTTCTTGTCTATTTCTGCATGGAAGATGATGAGGTATGGGAAAAGTCTCTTGGATTTATCCCATCCGACCATGGAGGCCTGCCTGAAATGCTGGATGAGAGCGCTGTACGACATTGCGGGCTTAAGAAAAGTGCCTAAAGTTACAAGTGAACTAAAGTGCCTAAAGTTAAGGAATTCCGCCATGTTATATTTGTTCATCAAACATTAAACGTAAATTGTTAGGTGTTAGGTTAAAGCAATTGTCTGTTTTATTAAGCTCTTAACACCTAACACCTAACACGTTTAGTAAAAAGTGGTTTTTGACTTTTTACGAATGTATCATACTTTAGGCACTTTTTTCTATTCCCTGCTCTTTTTTATCTCTTCGACAAGCTTTTGTGATATCTGTGCCGGAACCTCATCATAATGAGAGAATTCCATGGAAAACATGCCGCGACCGCCTGTCATTGATCTGATATCAGGTGCATAGGTAAGAAATTCAGCCATTGGTACTGTTGCGTTGATAATTTGACTTTTACCCTTGTTGTCCATGCCCAGGACTCTGCCGCGCCTGCTGTTAAGATCTCCCATAATGTCGCCCATATATTCATCAGGCGCTGTGATGGAAACCTTCATGATAGGTTCAAGCAAAACAGGATTGGCTTCTATGGCAGCTTTTTTAAAGGCAAGAGAACCGGCGATCTTAAACGCCATTTCAGAAGAGTCAACAGCATGATAGGAGCCGTCGTCAAGTATAACTTTGAAATCCACGCACGGAAACCCGACAAGCGCGCCCTTCTGTGCCGCTTCCACAATCCCCTTTTCAACCGCTGGAATGTAAGTCTTTGGAATTGAGCCTCCTACAATTGAATTGACAAACTCAAACCCTTTTCCTCTTGGAAGCGGTTCTATCTGAATCCAGCAATCACCAAACTGGCCGTGGCCCCCTGATTGTTTTTTATGTTTTCCCTGAACCCTGACCTTTTTCTTGATAGTTTCCTTATAGGGAACCTTGGGGGTGTTGAGATTTACTTTAACATTGAACTTCCTTTTAAGCTTCTCAACAACAGTTTCGATATGAACCTGCCCCCTTCCTGACAGAAGAATCTCCTTTGTTTCGGAATTCCGTGTAAGTTTCAGAGCAATATCCTCTTCCAGAAGCTTTGAAAGAGAGGAAAATATTTTGTCTTCATCCTCCTTTGATTTTGGCTCAATAGCAAAAGAGATAAGCGTGGGAAGAGGGTCGGCGCATTTGAATTTAATCTTATTAGCCTCATCACAAAGGGTATCGCCAGTGGTTGTATCTTTAAGTTTTGCAACAGCGACTATGGAACCCGGTCCGGCCCCTGTTATTGATTTTTGTTCTTTTCCTTCAACCCTTAATAGCTGGGTAAAGCGTTCCTTTGAATTTTTATTTGTATTATAAAAGGTTCCGTCACCCCCCAGGGTTCCTGAAATAATTCTTAAGATTGATAGCCGGCCGGCATACGGGTCTGCCACGGTTTTAAACACAAAACCTGAAAATGGACCGTCCGGATCCGGACTTTGCTCGATTTCATTTTTACCTTCAGGATCCGTGCATATTATAGCGCCTCTATCAACAGGTGAAGGCATGCATTCAGCAATTGTATCGCATAATAAATCAATGCCGATATTACTTATGGCAGATCCGCAAAGAGCAGGCATAATTGCTCGCAATAATATACCTTTTCTTAAACCTGTTATAATATCGTCATCGGACCAGGTTTCTCCATTAAGATACCTTTCAAGAAGATCATCATCTGTCTCTGCAATATTTTCAATCAGGGCTTCTCTTTCTTTTTCCGCCTGCTCCTGCATATCAGAAGGGATATCTCCTTGTATTGCCTTTCCGTTAGAATCATAGGTATATGCTTTCATCCTGACAAGATCCACAACCCCTTTAAAATCCGCTTCAGCTCCTATCGGAAGCTGCAACATGATCGGCTTTGGTTTAAAACAGTTTGCCGCGTCTTTAAAAGTGCGAAAAAAATCCGCCCGGTCCCTGTCCATTTTATTTACAAAAATTATGCAGGGCAAGTTGAATTCTTCGGCAAAATCCCATGCCATCTCGGTCTGCACCTTGATGCCGTCCACGGCATCAATCAGAATAACAATTCCATCAGCAGCCTGCATGCAGCTTCTGGTATCTGAAAAGAAATTCTGATCTCCCGGGGTATCTATAAGGGAAATAACCTGTTTTCCCCATTTGAACTGGTGGAATCCGCTGCTGATACTTGTATTGCGTTTAAGCTCTTCCGGCTCAAAATCCATAACTGTATTGCCGTCTTCAACACGTCCAAGCCTCTTGATAACACCCGCGTTAAAAAGCATAACCTCGGCAAGAGATGTTTTTCCGGCTCCACCATGTGATACAAAAGCGATGTTTCTTAAGTTTTCAGTCATGTCGGTCATTTAAACTCCTCTTCATATGGAATGTTAAAAAATCATGTAACCGTTCACAGCTGTCAGTTCACAGTTTTTTTACTATACAACGACTGATTGCTTTTATGTTTTCACCAACCGTTAACCGTTAACCGTTACTATCTTTTTAGCCCAAAAAAATCAAGACTTATAAGGCGATTTTAATACAATCATAAATTCCCTGTTCCCCTTGGAGCCAAGTATTGGAGAGGGTATAACCGGTTCGCATGAAAAACCTGTTTTGATAAAAAAATCTGAAAGATCCTTTATCACTTCATCATGCAGTTTTTTGTCACGAACCACGCCGCCCTTGCCTGCCTTTTCCTTGGCTACTTCAAACTGTGGCTTTATCAGGGCAAGGATTATTCCCTCTTTTTTCATAAACTTAATTACTGCTGGAACAACTATTTTTAAGGAGATAAATGAAACATCTATTGTGATAAGATCAACGGGCCGGGGAATTATTTCAGACGGCATATGCCGGATATTTGTCCGTTCAATAACCACGACGCGCGGATCCTGCCGAAGCTTCCAGGCCAATTGTCCATATCCGACATCAACGGCATACACACAGGCAGCTCCATGTTGCAATAAACAGTCTGTAAATCCACCGGTTGATGCTCCCACATCAAGACAGATAAGATTTTCAACATCTATTTTAAAAGCATGCAAAGCCTCTTCAAGTTTAAGGCCGCCCCTGCTTACATGGGGGATATTCTCTCCTTTAATAGTTATCTCATCATCTTGTGAAACAACAGCGCCCGGCTTATCCACAGGGCTGTTGTTTACCAGAACCTTCCCCGACATAATCAGAGAGCGTCCGCGTTGCAGGCTTGGCGCCAGCCCTTTTTCCACAATTATCAGGTCAAGTCTTATTTTTGACAATTTTGCCCATCAAGCATTTTTTTTGCCGCATCAACTATGGCAGATGCATCTATCCGGTATTTTTTTCTGAGAAACTCCTGAGGGCCGTGTTCAACAAAGGTATCGGGTATGCCGATACGTTCAAGGCGAAAATCTGTTATACCTTCATCATTTAAGCATTCCAGAACCGCGCTTCCAAATCCTCCCTGACGAACATTTTCTTCAACGGTTATAATGCGCGGTATTTTTTTTGCCAGAGAACATATCAAATCAACATCGATCGGCTTTACAAAGCGGCAATTTACAATTGTTGCATTTATATCCTGTCCGGCCAGTATTAAACCTGCTGAAAGGGCTTCGCAAACAGAGCTGCCAATGGCTAAAATAAGAACATCATTCCCTTCTGTCAGAATTTCTCCTTTTCCGAGAGGTATGGGGGTGATATCTTCTTCTATTTTTACGCCTGCTCCTTTTCCCCGTGGATATCGAAATGCTATAGGGCCATTATGGGCAAGGGCGGTAACTAACATCCGGCAAAGTTCATTTTCATCCTTTGGCGCCATTACCACCATGTTTGGAAGACTTCTAAGATAAGAAAGATCGAACAACCCCTGATGGGTCCGGCCGTCTTCACCGACAATGCCTCCTCTGTCAAGCGCAAAAATCACGGGCAGGGCTTCAATGCATACATCGTGGAGGATCTGATCATATGCGCGCTGCAAAAAGGTGGAGTAGATTGCCACAACCGGTCTCAGCCCCTCGGCAGCCATTCCCGCGGCAAATGTTACACCATGCTGCTCAGCTATCCCGACATCAAAAAAACGGTCAGGATAAACCTCGGCAAATTTAACAAGTCCTGTGCCTTCGGGCATTGCCGCAGTAACTGCGACAATCCTTTTATCATTTTCGGCTAATTTTACCATTATTTTGCCGAAAACTTCGGTATAGGTCGGAGTGGATTCTTTTTGCTCAATACAGTTACCGGTTTTAGAATCAAAAGATCCGACTCCATGAAAATAAACAGGATTATTCTCGGCAGGAGTGTATCCCTTTCCCTTCTTGGTAATGACATGAAGGAGAACAGGCTCGTCGGTATTTTTAATATTATTCAGTATATCAATAAGATGATCCAGTTTATGTCCATTTATCGGGCCAAAGTATTCAAAATTGAATGCCTCAAACAGTATCCCCGGTGTAATAAAGGTTTTAAAGGATTCTTTTGAACGTTTCGCGAACTGATAAATATCCTCTCCGATTTTTGGTACGGATTTAAGGAAAAGCCCAAGCTCCTTTTTTAAATCCTGCATATATTTTGCTGAAAATGTCCGGCTTAAACGTGAGGATAGGGCGCCCACATTTTGAGAAATAGACATTTCATTGTCGTTTAGTATAACAAGGAAATTTTTATGAATGTCTCCTGCCTGGTTAAGCCCTTCATAGGCAAGCCCGGCGGTCATGGAACCGTCTCCTATAATGGCTACCACCTTGGATGTTGCCTTTTTTAAACGCTTGGCGCAGGCCATGCCAAGGCCCGCTGATATGGATGTGCTGCTGTGTCCGGTTGTAAAAGCATCATAAGGGCTTTCTTTTATGCGGGTAAAGCCGCTTATGCCGTTGAGCTGCCTGAGTGTATGAAATTGTTCCCTGCGTCCTGTAAGCAGCTTGTGGGCATATGCCTGGTGCCCGACATCCCAGAGAATTTTATCATCAGGAGCATCAAAAACATAGTGGATGGCGATTGCAAGCTCAACAGCGCCGAGACTTGAAGCCAGATGGCCGCCGGTTCTGGAAACCACATCAACTATAACTTTTCGAATTTCCGCTGCAAGAACCGGCAGATCGGATCGTGAAATCTGCTTTAAATCTGCTGGTGAATTAATATTATCAAGTATGCTCAAGGTGTCGTTGACTCCTTTTTTTATTTTTTTCTTTTAACAATGTAACCGGCAATAGCGCGAAGCGGATCAGACCTGTTGTCAAAACCATCTAATGATTGCAATGCGTTGCCCGCGAGTTTTTCAGCAAATTCTCTGGATTCATTAATTCCCATGATAGAAGGGTAGGTGCTTTTTTTACGGTTTTTATCAGTGCCTACAGCCTTTCCCATTATCTCTGGATCACCTTCGACATTAAGGATATCGTCTGTGACCTGAAAGGCAAGACCGATATTTTTTGCATAAATCCCGAGCTGTTTTATCTGCCCGATATTACCGTTTCCAATAATGGCTCCGCAACATATTGATGCTTCAATAATAGCCCCTGTCTTTAAGGAATGCATTTCTTCAAGTTCATTCAAGGCCAGCATAACCCCTTCAGATGCAATATCCCTCATCTGTCCTTCAATCATTCCCTGATACCCGGCTGCGCGTGAAATAGCATGAATAACACTCAGCCATTTTGAGGCATAATGTTCATTTTTTAACTTGATTGACGAAAGTATCTGAAATGCCAGCGTGAGGAGGGCATCGCCTGCAAGGATTGCGGTAGCCTCATCAAATGCGATATGACAGGTTGGTTTGCCCCTTCTGAAACCATCATTATCAATGGCAGGAAGATCGTCGTGGATTAACGAATAGGTGTGGATCATCTCAATGGCACAGGCGGCCGGCAAAACCTTATCCGCTTTCCCGCCCAAAGCTTCGGCCGCGGCAATACACAAAACAGGTCTGATACGCTTCCCGCCCGCCATAAGAGAATATTCCATGGCAGATACAATCCTGCTCGAACTTAATCTGTCACGCAGTATTTCATTAAGTGAGTTGTTTATATAGTTACTTTTCGAAACAAGATATGAACTTAGATCAAACATAATTTAAGTATAATTTTGAGTTTTTAATTTTTAATTGTTTTCCTGTTGCCCCTTTTCTTCAAGAGGAATCTTTTCTTCGCTGACAGGGGATTGAACCTCCTGTTCAGCAGGCCTTTTTTCTTTATCAACAGAGGATTCAACTCCAATGATTTTTTGTTTAACCGTATCGAGCTCATTTGTGAGCTGATCGATTTTTGCCTGTAATTGCTCCTTTTCTTTGGCGAGTTTTTGATTTTCGCCGATAGATGACTGGAGTCTGGCTTTTTCTTTCTCAAGAGATGCCGAGTTGTTCTGCAAGCTCCTGGATTGGGCGTCAAACCGGCTTTGAACGTCCTTTACATCCTTTTTCAGTGCGGTGATGTCGGTCATTAACCGTTTTACCTGCTTGATAAAGCCTTGATTGTCTTGCTCTATGTTGCCTATATAATCAATTGTTTTTGAAAGATATTTTTTATAATCAGGCTTTTTTTGTTTGTCCAGTCCCCATATATAATAGCCAAAACCAACCCCTCCGCCAAATAAAATAATTACGACAATAAGATATGAAATTAATTTTTTTCTTTCCTTTATCATGGCAGCTCCTTAATTATGATGAATTCTTAAAAAGTCGAATTTATCAGGTGTTAGTGTTAGGTTAAAGCAATTAACTGTTTTATCAATCTCTTAACACTTAACACCTAACACATTTCGTAAAAAGTGCTTTTTAGACTTTTTACGACGCCAACAATTATTGCCTGTCTTTATTCGTCAATTATAAATGGTTTTTCGGAAATATTTCCTTCCTGATCTCGCAGTAACATCGTGATCTTTTTTTCTGTTTCATCCAGTTTTTCAGAACAGAACTTTGTCAGGCTTATACCTTCTTCAAATTTTTTTATAGCCTTCTCAAGAGACAAATCACCGGATTCAAGTTCTTGAACTATCTGTTCAAGCTGTTTCATAGATTTTTCAAATGTCAGCTTAGCCATTATTCAATATCCTTTCTACACGGCATATTAAAGAACCCTTTGCAACCATTACTTCAAGCTCCTGCCTCTTGCTTACCTGTTTTGAATCCATGATAACAACCGCATCCGGAATCGTTCTGGTGATACTGTAACCACGAGCCAGGATTGAGAGAGGGCTTAAAGTCTGCAGGCTGTTAACACGCCAGGCAAGCCGTTCCCGTCTCAAGCTCAAACTGTTTTTAAATAGCCTGATAAGCCGGGTGCTTAAGTCGTCTATTCTAAGCCTGAGGTCCTGAATTTTTTTCTTTGGGTCAACCAGCCGTTTGGATGTTTCATTTATTTGTATGCGAAAACGCTCAATCTTATTGAAGAAACAGGATGTTAACAACCTTCTGGTTTGGATGCATCTCCGCTCAAGATCATCCTTTTTGTTAACCGCCAGTTCTGCGGCAGCAGATGGGGTCGGGGCTCTGAGGTCGGCAACAAAGTCGGAAATTGTAAAATCGGTCTCATGTCCGACAGCTGAAATAACCGGAATCTTTGAGGCAAAAACAGCCCTTGCAACTGTTTCTGAATTAAATGCAGCAAGATCCTCTATGGATCCGCCGCCTCTGGCCAGGATGACCAAATCAGCGCTGTCCTTAGTATCTGCCCTTAGATTCAACAATTCAAAGGCTGATGCAATTTCCCTTTCAGCTCCATCTCCCTGAACCTTAACCGGTATGATCTCAATATGAAGGTTTGGAAAGCGCCTGTAAATTATTTCCAGGATATCATGGACAACCGAGCCGGTGGGAGAGGTTATAATGCTGATTTTTTTAGGTAAAAAGGGCAGGGGCCTCTTGTGTTTTTCATCGAAAAGCCCTTCTTCGGAAAGTCTGGCTTTGAGCTGTTCAAAAGAGATTTGCAGAGCGCCTATGCCTATCGGTTCCAGGTGCTCAAAGATTATCTGATAGTTGCCACGAGGTTCGTAAACACTTATCCTGCCAAGTCCTACTACGCTTAACCCATCTTTGACATTAAATTTCAAATTCCGGTTCTGGCCGTGAAACATTACCGCATTTATCTGAGCATTTTTATCTTTTAATGTAAAATAAAAGTGCCTGGAAACCGGCATGTGGAAATTGGAAATTTCTCCGGAAATCCAGACAAATGGGAATTTTTCTTCAACCAAAGATTTAATGGAAAGGGTCAACTCGGATACAGTATATATCCGTTGTTCTATTTTCCCGTTATTAGAATTCACTATCTCAAAAGCTCCAATTGAGACCCTTGCCATTGTTATCTGTCATTTCGATTTATTTATATATCTATCACAGCTTGAAAAATCATTCAATAACTATAAACACAGCGTCAATCTAAAAGGCTATGAACATCGAACATCGAACGTCCAACATCGAATTTTGAATAAGGAATTCTGCCAATTTATAAACTGGCGGCGCGAAGCGATTTCATCACGCGAAGCGGCATAACTTAGCTTTTTACGAATTCATCAGCTTTAGGTATAATTAAATTTAAAACAGGGAATTGTCTGAACGTATTAGAAATCGTTAAGAAAGAACCTTGCACGATATTATTATTTATAAAAAATCATCGGATTGTCACAATTATTATTTTGGTTATGGACTGTTCTTTATTTACGATTTCTTATATGTGAGTTTTTCCTGGTTTAAATTTAATTATACCTGGAGCGGCGCTTTCTAAAAATTAGTATAATTCATAAATTTATATAACGACCGATAAGGTATATTATGTAAACTTATGCGTCAAGTCCTACCAATCCTTGTCAGGAGCCGTTTAAATCCGCAGAACCCTCTTCTCTTTCAGCCTGTTTATGCTTATCCACAAAATCGCGCACCACAGGCATTATATAAATATTTTCAAGCGGCATTTTATTTAAAAGCTCAGCCAGAATTATATTTTTTTTAAAAACCGGCAGGTGCTTATCAATTATAAAAAGATCTTTGTTTTTAACCTTGCAGAATCCACTTCGAATATATATGCCTGTTTTATGAAGATTTTTCTCTGATACTTTAATATTCAGTTTTTCAGCGATCTCTGTCAGGTTTTGATATAATTGTTCAGGTTTCATAATTTTTCCAGTAATTACAGGCTTGAAATAGTTTAAAATTGTATTATTATGTACTTAATTTTCGCACAGGGTCAAAATAAATTTTTAAAGGGTGCGAAACTTGAGTTATGTATTATTAATACAGTATTTATGAAACGTGTTAGGTTGAAGTAATTTCTTGTTTTATCAAATACTTAATACGCAACACTTAAAGCACATTATAACATTTTCAGGAGGCAATAATGCAATTCGTATCAACAGATAGAGCACAAACTCAGGTCATAGTTAATGAATTTATTCGCAGCGTATATAACTGGATGGCCATTGGACTTAGCCTTACAGGTTTTATCGCGTTTTATGTTTCAAGCAGCCCGAACATGATAAGACTTATTTATGGAAATAAGGTTTTGTTTTTTGGGCTTATAATAGGCGAATTAGCCCTTGTTTTTTATTTAAGCGCAAGGGTACAAAAAATTCAGGCCTCAACCGCGACAGCCCTGTTTATACTTTATGCGGCATTAAACGGGGCTACACTGTCCTTTATATTCCTTGTTTATACCAGTTCATCCATTGCATCGACATTTTTTATCTGTGCTGCAACCTTTGTTTCATGCAGCATATACGGTATGGTTACAAAACGTGATCTTACCTCGCTTGGCGGTTTCATGGCCATGGGGCTTATCGGAATTATCATAGCATCTCTTGTTAATATGTTTATCCGCAGCTCTGGAATGAGTCTGATCATCAGCTATATAGGTGTCTTTGTTTTTGTCGGTTTAACCGCGTATGACACGCAAAAACTGAAACAAATGGCCCTTACACAGCCCGCTGATCTTGAGGCAGGAGTCGTCAGAAAAGGGGCGATTATGGGCGCCCTTACATTATATCTGGACTTTATCAACCTGTTTCTTATGCTGCTTAGAATATTAGGAGACAGAAGATAGCTTTAAAAAAGTGCCTGAAGTGAGCTTACTTCAGGCACTTCAAACTCCTATTTTTTCCTGTACTGTATCTGCTATCTGTTTACAGTACATGCTGGTTTCATCCATGCCCGGCCCCTCAACCATTATTCTGCAAAGGGGCTGGGTGCCTGAATAACGAACAAGCACCCTGCCCTTTTTACCCAGGCTTGTTTCAACCGATTTTATCGCCTCTTTGATAACAGGAATCGAGCAGATATCAGGCTTGCTCTTTACTTTAACACTGACAAGAACCTGTGGAAACAGGGTCATTTTTTTGCCGAGGGTTGAAACAGGTTTTGATTCCATTTTAGCAGCTTCGATCAGCTTTATAGCGGCAAGAAGCCCATCACCTGTTGTCTGATGGTTCAAAAAGATCATGTGGCCTGATTCTTCGCCTCCTAAAACAGCTTTGGATGAAATCATCTTTTCCGCAACATAACGGTCTCCCACATCCGCGGCAACATGCTCTATGCCTATATCTTTTAAAGCAAGTTTAAGCCCGATATTGCTCATAACAGTACTTACAACCAGATTGTTTTTAAGCTCCCCTTTTTGCTTCATGACCGCTGCGCAGATGAAAATCATCTGGTCGCCGGTTAAAATATTCCCTTTTTCATCAACCGCAATAAGCCTGTCGCCGTCGCCGTCAAAGGCAAGTCCGATGTCAGCCCCTTTTTCAACAACCTTTTTACTCAGGATTTCCGGATGCTGGGACCCGCAGTTATCATTTATATTTTTTCCATCAGGATTGATAAAGATGGATTCTACGTTTGCGCCAAGGCCTGCAAACAGTTTAGGCGCAACACGATATGTCGCACCATTTGAACAATCCATGATGATCTTAATCCCTTTGAAGGGGTTGTCCCGCGCAATTGCGGTTTTAAGAAAAGCGCAGTAACTTTCTTCAGCATCATCGATTTTATAAACATTGCCTGTATTTTGTATCTGTTTTGAGGCTGAAACTGTTTCATGGCCAAGCACAAGCCTTTCGATCTCCTCCTCTTCCTTATCTGAAAGCTTAAAGCCGTCTCCTTTAAATATCTTTATTCCATTATCATAAAAGGGATTATGGGATGCAGATATCACAATTCCGGCGACAGCATGGGTTGAAGCGGTTAAAAAGGCTATGCCGGGGGTTGGGAGAACGCCTGTAAGATATGCGTCCACACCCATTGAACAGATTCCGGAAACTAACGCATATTCCAGCATATACCCGGATATCCTGGTATCCTTTCCAATGATTATACCGGACACATCCCTTTTTTTCTTAAAAAATGACGCGATTGCCCTGCCCACGGCTACAGCTGTTTCAGGTGTTATCGGATATTCATTTGCCATACCCCTTATGCCGTCGGTGCCGAATAGTTTGCCCATTTACTCTTCCTTTACCTAACACTTAACACACTAATCTCTGAAAGATGGAATAATTTCAAGCAGTTTCATGGTTATGTCATAAACAATGTCCTGAAGCCACATGGTTCCGGTTTTTGAATCTTTGGTCTCAAGCCCCTTTATAACGGTAATATAATCCCTGCCTGATTTTTTTATGCCTGTATCTATTTTTTCAAGAAAAACATCTCTTAAGGCTTGATCACCCGCATTGTCGCGAAGCTCTCCAAAAGATTCTTCCAGCTCAGTCCGCATACTATAAAGCTCATGCTTTTGCCTTGCAACAATCGAAGACGGCCTGTCATCCGCAGTATCCGGCATTTTATCACATAAATCTTTAAACCTTTTTATCCGTTCATTAATTGCCATGTTTAGTTTTTCTTTTAAACCAACAAAAAGAGGCTCTGGGAAATCATCTGAAATAAACTGCGTGCGAACATAAATATACCACTGCATAAGGGCAATAAGATTTGCCATATATATAATGTTGTTTGTAACTATTCTTTTAATGCCTTTATATGCGTTCGGGGTAAATACAATGTTTTCACCATTTACCGGCTTATCGAAAATAAGGCGTTGCGGCCTGAGTTCATCTTTTCTGCATATTATGCCGGCAGCCACCACAGTGCCGAACGCAAGGCGGCACGGGCCTGCAAGACCCCCCTGCCCTCCAAGAAAAATCGGGTTCTGGTTCAGCATTACGCCGCTCGGCACATCACCGATAAGGGATGGGGTGGCCTTGTCCTGATCAGGGGTATAATTAAAATGAATGTATGAGCTGCCGACCTCGCTGTGATTTTTCCGGCTTGTTCCACCGGACATCAGGCAATCGCAAAAATTGATAAGGCTGCCCAGGGTTACGAACGGGAATAAAATGGTCTGCTTTAAACCAACTGTGTGAGCTATCCTTGATTCTTCCTCAAGTATGGTTCCTTCTCTTATATGAGAACCGGAACCAACAGACACTCCGCCTAAAAATACAGCATCCTTGAAAAAACCCGCGTTAAGATTAACCAGCGACCCGATCTGACAGTTCTCAACAGTAACCGGCCCCTCATATCCCAGCTTAGCCCCATGAGCTATAAGGGTTGAACTGCCGAAAATTTTACAACCTGAATAAATTATGGTCCCATTTCCTGAAATCCTGTCAATGTTTACATCGTCACCTATCTCAACACCACCAGGATTTGGAATTTTTACACCCTTTTTTATCAGGTTCTCAATTTTCAAAACGCTCGTGTTTTTCATATTAATCCTTCCACAGCAGAATATGGGGGGCGGAACATGGGGGGAATATTATGCAAAATTCCTATCAATAATATATCTACATGTCAAGTTGAGACCTTGGAAAAATGCTCAATTTTGTTTAAGTTCAAGGAAGGCGAAAATTGTAAACGTAGGAATACATTGAGTATTTCGAGGCTTAAAATTTGAGCCTGACGCCGAAATTGGGCAAAAGGGGGCGTTTTGCAAAGGTCTCGAGTTGCTTACTTATTTATGGATTGTCCCCATATTCCGCTTGCTTAAAAAACTTGACATAAATAATTATCATGGGCATATTTTAACTTAAACAAAGGAAACTACATGCTTTTAAAACTTTTTCTAGCCTTCACCCTGATACCGGTTGCTGAAATATACCTGCTGATAAAGGTAGGACATTCCATAGGAGCTTTAAACACGGTGTTAGTGGTAATCATAACCGCTTTCGTGGGCGCAAACCTTGCCCGCATACAGGGTCTTCAAACCATGATCCGCATTAAAACCGGTCTTCAGCAGGGAATAACGCCGACAGAAGATCTGGTTGACGCCTTTATAATATTTTTAGCGGGAATTGTTCTTTTAACCCCCGGTTTCATCACCGATATTGCCGGACTGCTGCTGCTTTTTCCTGTAACCAGATACCACTTTAAAAGATATTTAAGAGCTAAATTTGACGAGTGGATCAAGAATCAGACCATACATATCGGCCGCTTTCCTGGATAACATTTCTTCTGATTGCTCAAACATCCTGGCCATGCGCATCGAACGCACACTTGTCCAATGCTTTAATGTCCCCAAACTCCCGCATTTCATATTTGAAAGAGGAACTTTGGCTGTCTCATTTTTTTAATTAGAGACATAATTGTATCATGATACAATTTCAGATATCTTTCCGTTTATAATAGATGTCTCAATATCTTATTTTAATTCAAGAGGTTATTTCATTATTGGAGTTTTCGTTATCAATGGCACATATCATGCATTTTAATGTGTTAAATAACAATCCAAAGGAGGTGCAGCATGTTGAAATTAGAGGATATAAGAAATAATCTTGATCTGTTAAATGATATAGACTGGGAAATGACGCCGGAAATGGCTGTAATACTTTATCTGGAATGGGGTAATAATGCGGTAGCGGGTAAAAACGTAATAAGATCAAAGAGAGATTTTTCTACTTATTTTGTGGTAAATACATGGCATGAGCCGGTAATATACCTTATACGTCGCAACATTGAAGAAGGGGTTGAGCTTGCTACAATAAAGATGCCCGAATGGTTAAAAAACCGGTTCCTGGAGTCAACAGGTCATAATGAAGGCGTTTATTCTATCGAGGGTGAAGTTAAAGACTGGCTTAAAGGTGAGCTCTGTAATGATTGAGATTTAAGTATGTTAGGATGTTGGCTTAAAAATCTGTATAATGTGGCCCTTCCCACCCCGAGAAGCTTGGCAGCCTTTGATTTATTCCCTCCTGTTTTTTCAAGGGCAGATCTTATTGTATCAAAGTCAAGCTTCCTGGAAGAGCCGCGCCTTAACAGAGGTTTTTCATTATCTCTCAGATCAGCAGGGAGTTCATTTGGAGTAATTAAGCTGCCGCTGCATTTTACAATGGCAAACTGAATAGCATTTTGAAGCTCACGAACATTTCCCGGCCAGGCATAATCCATTATTAAGGACATGGCTTCTTTAGATATTCCAAGAGGTTTTTGCTTATAATCTTCCTCAGCCTGTTTAAGAAAATGGTCGATTAGAAGCGGTATGTCATTTTTTCGTTCGCGGAGAGGAGGAATAGATATGGGTATTACATTTAAACGGTAATACAGGTCATCGCGGAAATTTTTATTTCCTACCTCTTTTTTAAGGTCTTTGTTTGTTGCGCTGATAACCCGAATATTTACAGAGATTGTTTTTTCTCCGCCGACCTTTTCAAATGTACCTTCCTGCAGAAATCTCAGAAGCTTGACCTGCACATTTTTTGAAAGTTCTGTAACCTCATCCAGAAATATTGTGCCCCTGTCGGCCAGCTCAAAGCGCCCCTTTTTATCACGTATAGCATCTGAAAACGCTCCCTTAACATGCCCAAAAAGTTCACTTTCTATAAGGTTTTCCGGCAAAGCTCCGCAATTTATAGCAATGAATGGAGCCCCGTTTCTTTGGCTTTCATTGTGAATAGCCGCGGCAACCAGTTCTTTGCCTGTGCCTGTTTCTCCGGAAATATGTACCGGATAATTATACCCGGCAACATCTCTGATTTGCTGAAAAACCTGGAGCATTTTTGTGTCCTTACCTATGATGCCTGCAAAGCTGTTTAGCTTGCCGGCTCTTATTTTCAGGCTCAAAATATCAGTAACGTCTCTCAGGAAAGCAATAACCCCAAAGAGTTTTCCATTTTCGTCATCCATCCTGTTAAACGACATTTCAATGTTCTTGATTTCGCCGTTTTTGTTTAAGCTGTTAATCGTATATTCATAGTTATCCATAATTTCAGGGCTGTCTTTACTGAAAGAACAGCGTTCACCGCAAAAGGGAGCGCCGAATACTTTGTGACAGTCCCTTCCCAGAACATCTTTTCTGCTTAAACCCGTAATTCTTTCAGCTTCATGGTTGAAAAAAAATATACGCCTTTTTATGTCATGGGCTATGATTCCATCCTTGAGATTATCAAGAACCCGTTCCAGGTTTTCCTTTATAGCAATAATTTTTTCAATCTTTGATTCAGTCATAATTGTTTACAAAAATGGTTTGCTTTGTTCCTGTCATTCCAGCGAAACTGGGAATCCGGTTTTTTTTGGATTTTGTTTGAATTGCAATGTATTATACCTGTCCCGCATAGTCAAGGCAAACGGATTTGTCTTAATGCCCCCTGCCCTTTCGATTTCCGTGATGTAAAACACCAGGTGCGTTCATGCGGGCATACCATCCGATTTTAAAAAGACTTGTTTGACCAATGTATAATTCTTTAGTAAAAATTTCTTAAAGACAGGAGATGAATTAATTGAAATCCTTATACTTAATAAAACCTTATTTTGTAAAAAACCGCTACATGATTCTCTTTGGGCTTTTTTGTCTGATTACCGTTGACATGCTGCAACTTTTTATTCCACGCGTAATTAAATGGGCTGTGGATGATCTTACGCTGTTTCAGATAAACCTGAAACAACTGCTGTCCTATGCCCTGTATATAGTTGGAATTGCCGTGATGATGGGAATTTTCAGATATGGATGGCGACGCTGTCTCATCGGCATGTCAAGAAGTGTTGAACAGGGTTTGAGAAACAGTCTGCTTGACCATATTCAAACCCTTTCTGCTTCATATTTCGATAAAGTAAAAACAGGGAATCTAATGGCCCATGCTACCAATGATATTCAGCATATAAGAATGGCGATGGGCATGGGTGTGGTTGCACTGACAGACGCAATAGTTCTGGGCTCCGCATCCATCTGTTTCATGTTATATATTAATAAGCTTCTGACATTATATGTTTTAATTCCAATGCCTATGATTGTACTGGGAACCCGTTTTTTCAGCAAAAAAATGCATCATCTGTATCAGGATGTGCAGGGATCTTTTGCAGATCTTACAGAAGCCATAAGGGAACGATTTGCGGGCATACGCGTAATCAAGGCATATAACCTGGAAGAGCAGGAAGCATCCATGATAAATACAATATCAAAAAATTATATTAATAAAAATCTCCGGCTTGTAAAAAATACCGGGTCATTTTTTCCCATGCTGCTTTTCTTTTCCAATATAAGTCTTGCAATCGTTCTTTTCCTTGGAGGCAGACAAACAATTACCCTTGCTATAACGCCCGGAGATTTTGTGGCTTTTATCAGCTATCTTGGTCTTCTGACATGGCCCATGATGGCCATGGGATGGGTTATAAGTCTTATCCAGAGAGGAAGAGCATCCTTAGACAGAATCAACAATATCTTAAGCATGAAGCCGGAGATTGATGACGCAACTGATGCTAAATCCTTTAAACAGATTAAAAATAACATGGTTTTTGAAAATGTCTCGTTTTCTTATACAAACAACACCCCTTTGATTCTAAGCAACATAAACATAAAACTCAAACATGGTGCTATCCTGGGCATAATAGGTCCTCAGGGCAGCGGTAAAACAACATTATTAAGCCTTATGCCAAGACTCTTTGACGTATCATCCGGCCGAATTTTAATCGACGGAATAAATATATCCCGGATATTGCTTCGCGATCTCAGATCACTTATTTCTTTTATGCCGCAAGAGCCCTTTTTGTTTGCAGGTTCAATTAAACAGAACATACTGCTCGGAAGTGGTGAAACAAAAGATTCCCAACTAATATCAGCAGCAGAAAAGGCTGCCCTGTATGATACTGTCAGGCTTTTCCCCAAAGGCTTTGATACGATTGTCGGCGAAAAAGGGATTGTTCTGTCGGGCGGACAAAAGCAGCGTATTTCCCTTGCGCGAGCACTTATACATGACAGACCCATTATGATATTAGACGATCCTGTAAGTCAGGTAGATATGGAAACCGGAAACCTTATTATAAAAACCGTCAAATCAATGGCCGGCGGAAAAACAATTATAATTGTCTCTCACAGGCTTTCCGCGGTGCGTTTTGCTGATTTAATTATATCCTTGGACAAAGGCAGAATTGTAGAATCAGGCACCCATGAGCATTTGATGAAAAACAACCGATACTATGCAAAAACATTTCGCCTGCAGGAAATTGAAGAGGAATTTAATGCAAACTGATTTTGGATATTTTGAAGAAAAACAGCTTGGCAAACCATATGACATTAAGATGCTGAAAAGGCTGTATCCTTTTACCAGGCCCTACAGACCTCTTTTTTTGGGTTCGATCATGCTTGTAGTTTTAATCGCATTACTTGATCTTTCTCTTCCATATGTCACCAAGATAGCGATAGATCGGTATATAGTGCCTCAATCAGCATCAGACAAGGCTGGTTTTGCTGGACCGGAAATCAGGTATTTAAAGGTCAATGCCCTTGAGCTAAAAACAAGAGAAATTGTCGGCAAGTATCCGGATATTTTTCAAATTAAAGGCCCGGAAGCCATGATAGAGTTAAACAATCTTTCGCAACTGAGTAAAAACGACCTTACAGAACTCCGCAAAAAAGATTTTATCGGGTTAAATATTATTACCGCTGTCTTTATCTGTATAATTATTTTTAGCTTTGTTTTTAATTTTTTGCAGGTCATGCTCATGGAATATACCGGCCAGATGATAATGCATGATTTAAGAATGCGACTGTTTAAGCACATTCAGAGACTGTCGGTCTCATTTTTTACCAAAAACCCTGTTGGTCGTCTTGTTACAAGGACAACTAATGATATTCAGAACATGGATGAGCTTTTCACCTCTGTTATCTCATTTGTTTTCAAGGATATGTTCCTGCTCACAGGCATAACACTTGCCTTGCTTTGGATGAATTGGAAGCTGGCCCTTGTTTCATTTTCCGTGCTTCCCTTTGTTGTTTTTGCTTCCATGTATTTTTCCACAAGCGCAAGGGATGCTTTCAGAATCTTAAGAATCAAGATTGCGGAAATAAATACCAGATTTGCGGAAACCATAGAGGGAATAAAAATCCTGCAGCTTTTCCTGCATGAAAGAGAAAATTACCTGTCTTTTAAAAAACTGAATCATGAGTATTACATGGCCGGCATGCAACAGATTCATGTGTTCGCGATTTTTATGCCGGTTATAGAACTTTTAGGTTCAATAGCCCTTGCGGTCGTTATTTACTACGGGGGCGGCAGCATGATTGAAGGAAAAATAAGCCTTGGATCGCTTGTTGCGTTTATATCATATTTAAAGATGTTTTTCAGGCCGATAAGGGACATTGCTGAAAAATACAATATATTGCAGAATGCCATGGCATCGGCTGAAAGAATATTTCTAATCTTAGACAACCAGGAAAAAATTCCACAACCTGTTAATTATTCCGGATATAAAACTCCTGATCTAAAAAAAATAAAAAACATAGTAATGGAGAATGTATCATTTGGTTATACTAAAGATGAAACCGTGCTAAAGGATATCTCTCTTGAAATCCGTGCGGGTGAAACAATAGCCATTGTAGGACGAACAGGCTCAGGCAAGACAAGCCTGATCAACCTGATTCTCAGGTTTTACGATCCAACGTCTGGAAGAATAACAATAAATGGAATCAACTTAAAAGATTTTGAGCTGTCTTCTTTGCGATCAAAAACAGCCATGATCACGCAGGATCCATTTCTGTTTTCAGGAACAATACTGGATAATATCATTCAGGGACAAAACAATATTTCCAAACAAAGCATGGAGTTTATTTTAGAAGCATCAAACTGTAAAAAATTTATAGAAAGATTGCCGGATGGTCTTAATACCGTTCTTTACGAAGGGGGCGCATCTCTGTCAAGCGGTGAACGTCAGTTAATATCAATGGCAAGGGCCTTTGCGCGCAATCCTGACCTTATAATACTTGATGAGGCAACCTCATATGTTGATTCTGAAACAGAAGAAAAGGTCAGGCAGGCGCTTTACAGCCTGATTAAAAAAAGGACATCTATTATTGTAGCTCATCGCCTCTCAACCGTTCGACATGCAGACAGAATAATAGTTATAAATAAGGGAAAGATAATCGAAACAGGAACACATGACAAATTAATCAAGAAAAAGGGTTTTTATTTCAGGCTGAATCAGTTGCAGTTATCTTAAAGTATGACGGTTTTCCATATATTTTCACGGGTGTGTCTTTGTCCGAAGACCCATAATAATTTTCCGCTTGATTTTACAAATATAATCAAATATAAAATTACATACTACATTAAAAAGCGCCGATTATTTTTTTAATACCCCCTGTTATACCTCACTTGCGTTCCTCTTAGTTCGACAGTTGGAATGAGCTCCTGTTCCTCGAAGCGCTTTTTATTCATCACATACATACGAATATAAATAACATTTGAATAATGGTTTTGGTGTCTGCCAACAGATATCTTTGCGGTTTCTTTCAGGGCGCTTAATATAATATAATTAGAGCAAATGAAAGGAGGATCTCATGAAGATACTGGCTGTTTACTACTCTATGTACGGGCATGTCCACAGGATGATAGAAGCAGCTGCCGAAGGGGCGCGATCAATAACCGGTGTAGAAGCTGAATTGCGCCGGGTTCCGGAAACTCTATCTCGTGATGTGTTGAAAGAAATGGGTGCTGTTGAAACTCAGAACCAGCAGGCCGATATCCCTGTGTGCACCATAGATGAACTGGGCGAAGCCGATGCAATCATCTTTGGAACACCGACCCGTTTTGGCAATATGTGTGGCCAGATGCGACAATTCCTTGATGCGACAGGACAGCTGTGGATGAAAAGAGCGTTAGTCGGAAAGGCAGGAAGTGTTGTAACAAGCTCAAACACCCAGCATGGGGGGCAGGAATCAACGATCTTGTCTTTCCATATTACCCTTCTGCATCACGGCATGGTGATTGTCGGCTTGCCTTACGCGTTTCAAGGACAAATGCTGACGGACCGGATTAGCGGTTGTTCGCCGTATGGTGCGTCAACAATCGCGGGTGCTGACGGCAGTCGATTGCCGAGCGATAACGAACTCGCCGGAGCGCGTTATCAGGGCGAGCATGTTGCAAAAATTGCAAAGAAACTCACCACATGACCAAAAAACGTTCTAATCAGGCGCTTCACCTGAACGCTATCTTTTTTTTAAACTTTTTTTAAAAAGGAGGGTTATCATGGGCGAAAAGAAATATGCCAACGATGTTGTATGTGGAAAAATCAAAGAAGTTTTTCCGGATATTGGAGAATGCGGAATTGATCTGGGTGTTGATTATGATGATGAACAAAAAACCTATATTGTTAATCTGAAAAAAGGTCACAGAAATGTTAAAACCCATCTTGAAACCGACGATGTAGATACATGCATGAAAGGCAAACAGTGTGTCGGGCTTGGTATTCAGATCGCACAATTCAAGGATTAGTCTGATCAGATTTTTCAACCGCCCGTTTTTTGTTCCTGATCCATGCATCAACAAACTAATGAAAGAAAACTTTTAACCTGTGGACGTTCCTATAGACTTCAAAAGTTTAAAGGTTGAGTACGTCCCGGTAGTTTCTTGTTTTGGAATTGTGAACGTTCTACACGGATGTCCCCTTGGTGTCACCCTGAAGCCTCTCTTCAAGGGAATAAATGCAACTTCGGACCAGGCGTTGTGTCTGGCTAATCATGTATAGTGGAATAGACAGTATTTGATCAAAATATGACAACTCGTGCATTGAATATCGGACACCGAGCAGTGTTTTGGGATATTCTTTAAGGAAAAGCCTCAGGCTCTTCATTGCCCCCCTCGCGCCGGCCTTCACCTCTACCGGTATCGGCATGCCTTCGATTTCTATTAGAAAATCAACTTCAGCATTGCTCCCTCGGGCTTCCCTTGCCCAAAAATGTAATTTTTTGTCAGAGTAAGGATCAGCGCAGGCAAGCAGCTCTTGAGCAACGTACTGCTCTGCAACACTGCCTGTATTGATTTGCATAATAGATTTATCAAGAATAATGGAGTCCTGCACGCCAAGAGCATTTTGCATAAGACCGACATCGAGAAATGCTATTTTGAATTTACGTTCATTGGCAGTTGCCAAAAGAGGTACTCCCGCACCGGATGCGTGGCATATTTTAGACAGACATCGCGCGTCGCATAGCAACCCAAGCGCCTCCTTCAGGAATTTAGCTTCGATGCCTGGATTTATATGCGAATACTTGTAACGCCGACCAGCCATTTGTGGCGCACTGGAATACACTTCTTTCAAATATTTATGTTTTGCGGTTGATGCATACTTGGCAAAATCATCTGTATAAGTACGAATAAGCCCGGATTGCAGTCTCTGTAATTCTTCCATCAAAACCTTATTTTCAAAGGCATTAACAACCCTGGGCATTCCGCCGACTAACAGGTATTGTCTTAATAGCTGTTCAAGTCTGGTTGTAAAAGCCTGCTCCACTCCGGTTTGCAGATCAACCGTATGGATATAGTTCAGTAATCTCTCTTCACCGACTGCTATCAGGAATTCTCCAAATGACATAGGATACATATATACGCTTTGCACACGGCCGACAGGCATACGAAAGTCCTCAGCGCGCAACGCAAACTCAATCAACGATCCAGCACCGATAACATGAAGTTCCGGCATTTTTTCAAGGAAATATCGCAAAGAAGTAATCGCCTTCGGGCATTCCTGGATTTCATCCAGAAACAATAAAGTGCGTCCGGGGCTGATTGTCATGCGTGTCAGAATGGATAATCGGTCAATGATTCCCTTGGGATCAAAGTCCGAAAAACAACGGCTCAATTCCGGCTGTTCTTCAAAATTCACAGAAACAGTATTTTCAAATGCTGCCCTGCCAAATTCAGTTACCGAATAAGTCTTCCCAACTTGCCGCGCACCTCTTATTAGAAGTGGCTGCCTGACGCGACTGTCTTTCCATTGTTTTAGGATCTGGTCAATTGCTCGTTTCATAACCTTGAAAATATCTCACAGGTCAGAAAAGTCAAGCATATTATGAGAATAAATATCATAAAAGACAGGGGTGTTTTACGACTAATTCACGCTCATGCGCAAGACCGGCTATCTCCCGCAGCTTTTTACGAATTGGTTTTGAACCGCAATAGCAAGCGCATTCCCCGTAGCTTGCTGCGGGGTTAGCGAGCGAATCTAAAAATAGCAAACTTCCTTACGGTCGAAGATTCCCCGTAGCTTGCTGCGGGGTTCTTCAATAATTATGTGTCATATTTTATAATATTATCAACATCCTAATCCGACAAGTGCTTTACAAATGGTCGTCCTGCAAGTCCCCCATAATAAAAGGACTTGACATATTTTAAGTGTGGTATTATGTTTACCACATGGTTAAAGAATTACCACATAAAAACAATACCAAGGATGTCCAACAAAACAATCCAAGGGAAGGAGGAACAATGTTTGGGGAATTCATTAAAACTCTTAGGCTCGACAGAGACATCGGCCTTAGGGAATTTTGCCGTCAGCTATCTATTGATGCAAGCAATTGGAGTAAAATTGAAAGAGGAATTTTGCCCCCGCCTCAAGGTGATGAAAAACTCGACCAAATCGCTGAAGTATTGGGCATTAAGAAAAGCTCGGAGCTTTACAACGAACTTAAAGATAAAGCGGCTATTGACGCAGGGATCATCCCAAAGGATCTCCTGTCTGATCAGGAAACCCTTAACGCATTACCGATGTTTTTTAGGACTGTTCGAAGCGAAAAACCTACCGCTGAGGAGATAGAAAAGCTGATCGAAAAGATCAGAGGAGAAGGTTGATGGAAGATTATTCGAAGTTCAAATGCCCTTACCTGGAAAAAAGAGAAATATGGCAAATAGCGGAAAATTTTAGAGCTAAATTCTGGCCCGAAAGCATACTGCCTGTTGATATTGAAAGCATAGTTGAAAAAAAGCTCAAATTAAACATCGAACCGAAGCTCGATTTGTTGAATGAATCAGATATAGATGCCTATCTCCGGATTGATCTTACAGGCATTGTTGTCGATTATAAATGTTTTATGGAAGAAAGGTTCATAAATCGGCTTCGGTTTTCTTATGCCCACGAAATAGGTCACCTTTTTTTACATAAAGAGATATACAAAAGCTTCGCAATTAAAGAACCCTCAGACTGGAAAGAATTTATGCTCGATATACCTGAAAGAGAGTATAAATTTTTTGAATATCAGGCTAACGAATTTGCCGGTAGAGTTTTAGTCCCTCGTAATAGATTATTATCTGAATTAGAAATTTATCTTAATAAAATACAAAAAATTGGCATGTTAGATTATCTCGCATCAGATCCAGGAATAGTTTTGTCAGGTATTAGTACGGCGCTGTGTAAACCTTTTGGAATATCAGATCAGGTTATAGAACGGCGCGTTGAAAGAGAAGAAATATGGCCCCCGAAAATCGAATACATAAACGGCGAAGGTGTGAAACTTCAAAAATTATAATACGGTTTCAAACATCTCCAAGCCACCTTATTCTCACTCAGCAATTACAACTATAAGTCTAAAGAACGTTCCTATCCTTATACAGGTTTGTCCAAAAGGATGGCCTCAGCCACTTTCTCAGGAACATCTTCTTTGGACAAAAAACCCAGCTTGACCGCTCTGCAAACGAGAAAATCGTCTTCCATGGAAGAATAGGTTTTCCATAGCTCGCTGGATGTGTTTTGATGAAAGCTGTGAATTCGATCATTCAGCTCGAAACAGTCGATTTCCTGCTGACGCCATTGAGCAAAGTGGCTGTCCAACGTTTCCAGTGCCCCGCTCAATTCGCGCTCATGCGCAAGACC
>DATKWZ010000028.1 GCA_035529315.1 Anaerolineae bacterium | reverse complement strand
TCCTTCAGCTGCTCCGCCTCCCCTCTGTTTTCTAGGAGATGGATTGCGAAGGGAAGGTCATAGTGATCGGCTAGGGCCTTGGCCTTTTTGATGACGGGGGGGGAGCAGGTATACAGCGAATGCGGCTCAACCACGATGTTGACGAGGGGGTCATCGGCCCACTTCTCGATGAGCATACGCGTGTATGCAAGCCCCTCCTCGGGGGTTTTTGTGCTCGGCGAGGGAAAGTCGAAGATTGCCTCTCCGAGGAGGCACCGCATCCCGGCCTGGCGGGCAACCTGGGCGGTTTCATCCTCGAACAGGTACATGTCACAGAAGGTCGTTGTCCCCGATTTTATCATCTCGGCGCACGCGAGTGCGCTCCCCCAGTAGGCCAGTTCGGGATCGACATTCCTGGCTTCGGCGGGGAATATGTAATTGTTCAGCCAGTCCATCAGCGCCATGTCGTCCGCCAGACCCCTGAAGCAGGTCATTGCCGCGTGGGTGTGACCGTTTATAAGGCCGGGCATGACCAGACAATTGCGGGCGTCTATGGTCTTGCGTCCTGAAAACCGCGCCTCTATCTCTTCAGAATTGCCTACGCCGATGATGGTGTCTCCATCTATGGCGACAGACCCGGTATGGATGATGGAATCCTCTTCGTCCGATGTAAGAACCCTCCCTCCGGATATGATGATATCAATTTCTCGCACCCTGGAACATATCCTCCTCGTGCCAATTTCAGTACGGCTGTTCTCTTATCACACCACCTGTTTGACCTTCAAGGAGGAATATTTCTGACTGGTTAACGGGTTATCGCAGGCGGATACTGAATATAACCTTGACATGATTTTTTAAAAATAATAGTAGGTGTCAAAGAATCGAAAGCCGGGTACAAGGTCCGGGACAAAGGTCGTGTGCGAGGCTTGCGTAAGAGTGAGCTGGCAGAATTGGCGGTTGTGCGGTATGAGAGAGGTGGATTAAGATCCGAGGTCGCATCCACAGCACCTCTTTTGGATATACTGGATATACGAGCCGAGCCTGGGTGGCGGAATTGGTAGACGCAAGGGACTTAAAATCCCTCGGAGCATTGTCTCTGTACGAGTTCAAGTCTCGTCCCGGGCACCATAAAATCAAGGGGCCGGCTATTTTATTAGCCGGCCCCTTTTTTTATGCCTGTTTTATGGACGGTGCCTGAGATTGTGCCTGTTCAGGGATTTCTATTTACTTGACATATAATGCTTTTATCAGTAACTTTTTTCATTTAAGTTTAAAAATAAAACCTGGTTTCGGAGGAAATATGGATTATAAAAAAACGCTCAATCTTCCGGTTACAAAGTTTCCCATGAAGGCAAGTCTGGTTAAACATGAGCCGGAGCAGCTGGCGGTATGGGAAGAAAGCTGTTTATACGATAAGATCAGAACCGAGTCCAAAGGCCGTGAATCATTTATTTTACACGACGGTCCTCCATATGCCAATGGCAATATTCATATGGGCACGGCTTTAAATAAGATTTTAAAAGATATTATAATACGATCAAAGCAGATGTCCGGTTTTAACGCTGTATATGTGCCTGGCTGGGATTGCCACGGACTTCCTATTGAGCATAATGTTGACAAGGAATTAGGCTTAAAGAAAAAGGAGATTTCCCATGGCGAGTTTCGGAAGTTGTGCCGGTCATATGCTGAAAAATATGTTGATATTCAGCGGGAGGAATTCAAACGTCTTGGAGTAATGGGCGAATGGGAGAATCCTTATCTGACAATGGACTATGAATACGAAGCCATAATAGCGCGGGAATGCGGGAAGTTTGCGCTTGAAAACAGCCTTGTCAGAAGCAAAAAGCCTATTTACTGGTGCTGCAGTTGCAAGACAGCCCTTGCCGAAGCTGAAATAGAATATAAGGATGAGCCGTCGCCCTCGATTTTCGTCAAATTCGCATTAAAGGATAATCTTGGTTTGGAAATTCCGGTTTTGGCAGACAAAAAGGTTTTTGTTGTTATATGGACAACTACCCCCTGGACTATTCCGGCAAATCTGGCAGTGGCTCTGCATCCTGCTTTTGTTTATGCTGCAGTTGATACAGGAGAGGGGGAAGTATTTATTTTAGCCGCAGACCTTGTCGAAGATTGCATGAAGAGCTTTGGTTTGCCCGACTTTTCCATTCTTGCTGAAATTGATGCTGGTACGCTCGAAGGCAAGCAATGTTTTCATCCTTTGTATAACCGTGAATCCATGATTATTCTCGGCTCTCACGTAACGCTTGATGCGGGTACAGGTTGCGTTCATACTGCCCCTGGCCATGGACAGGAAGATTATGAGGCAGGTCTTTTATATGGATTGGATGTCTATTCTCCGGTGGATGACAAAGGTTGTTTTACCGATGATGTTGAATTTTTCAATGGCCAGTTTGTATTTAAAGCCGACAGAGAAATTATTGCCAGGCTCAGGGAGACCGGAGCTTTAATTAAGGATGAAACAATAAAGCATTCTTATCCGCATTGCTGGCGCTGCAAGAAGCCGGTTATTTTTCGCGCCACACCCCAGTGGTTTATCCCTATGGACAGTACAGGTTTGAGGGAAAAGGCGCTTGATGAGATAGACAGGGTAAACTGGATACCGCGCTGGGGCAGAGACAGGATTTATGGGATGATAGAAAACCGGCCTGACTGGTGCGTTTCAAGGCAGCGTGCCTGGGGGGTTCCCATTGCGATATTTTACTGTGATAAATGCGGGGAAATATACATTAACCAGGAAATAATCGATCATGTGTATGCGCTGTTTAAAGAGCATGGCGCAGATATATGGTTTGAAAAAGATGCAAAAGATCTTATGCCGCATGATGCTGTGTGCGGCAAATGCGGAAATGATGCTTTTATAAAAGAGACCGATATACTGGATGTATGGTTTGACTCAGGGGTCAGTCATGCAGCGGTTCTTGAACAGCGTTCTGATTTAAAATGGCCTGCGGATCTTTATCTTGAAGGAAGCGATCAGCACAGGGGATGGTTTCACAGCTCTCTGCTAACGGCTGTAGGCACAAGAGGGGCTGCGCCATATAAATCTGTATTGACCCATGGATTTGTGGTTGATGCAAAAGGGAAAAAGATGTCCAAGTCTATTGGAAATGTTATAGCCCCGGAAAAAATTATCAGCCAGTACGGAGCGGAAATTCTCCGTCTCTGGGTTTCTGCATCCGACTACAAAGAGGATATACGTATTTCCGAAAGTATTTTAAAACAATTAAGCGATGCATACAAGAAGATCAGAAACACAAGCAGATTTATGCTCAGCAACCTTTATGATTTTGACCCGGGGAAAGACTCTGTTTCATATAAATCAATGCCGGAGATCGACAGATATGCCCTGCACAGACTTCAGAAATTAATCGAGGAAACACTGCAAGCCTATGAAAACTTTGAATTTCATGTTATCTACCACAGGCTTTATAATTATTGCACCCTTGATCTTTCAGCTTTTTATCTCGATATTTTAAAGGACAGACTATACACATTCCATCCCCAATCCGCGCAAAGAAGAAGCGCCCAGACCGTCATCCATATTATAATTGATTCTATTGCAAAGCTTATGGCTCCTATTCTTTCCTTTACCGCGGAAGAAATCTGGGCATATATGCCGGAGCGGAAAGACAAGGAAACAAGCATTCATCTGGCATCCCTGCCGGTTGTAAATGAGGAACTAAAGGATGAAGAACTGGCCCAAAAATGGGGGCTCCTGCTTAAAGTTCGCGGCGAGGTGACAAAGGCCCTGGAGCAGGCCAGAACCGCAAAACTTATAGGACATCCCCTTGATGCTTTGGTTACAATATCAGCAAATAAAGACTTATATAACGATCTTCATCCATATACAGAAGACTTAAAATCAATTTTTATTGTTTCACAGGCTTCTCTGGTCAAAGAGGAAACCCTTTCCAACGCATATGAAAGCAACGATATTGAAGGATTGTTGATTTTGGTTGAACCTGCGGCCGGTGATAAGTGTGAACGGTGCTGGGTGCATGATACTTCTGTCGGGACAAGTCCGGAGCATCCGACTATCTGCAACCGGTGCGAAGAAAATATTAAAGGATTGAGCTATTAAACGATTTGAAAGATAAAACCAAATATATAAAGCTTTCCGCCATTGCCGGTATAATTGTAATTTTTGATCTGATATCAAAGGCAATAATATTGGCCAAAATACCGCTTTATCACTCCATAGAGGTTATGCCGGGGTTTTTCAGCCTCACCCATATCCAAAATGCAGGCGGCGCTTTCGGGTTTTTGGCAAACCAGAGCTCCAATGTGCGGGATATGTTTTTTATTATTGTTTCATTTCTGGCTATGTGCCTGATTTTTTTATTGTATAAAAATACTCCAAAGACACATTCATCGCTCGCCGCAGGCTTTGCACTTATATTTGGCGGCGCGGCAGGCAACCTGATCGACAGGATACGATTCGGCAAGGTTGTTGATTTCCTTGATTTCTACATAGGAGACTTGCACTGGCCTGCTTTTAATGTTGCCGACAGCGCAATCACCATCGGAATAGCTATTTTCATATTTCATATTCTCTTTAAGAAAATGCCGGAATAAATAATGCATCCAGTGCTTTTAAAATTAGGGCCTTTTTCCATATATACTTATGGGTTTTTTATTGCCATGGGTTTTATTGCAGGAATTTTGCTTGCAAAAAGGGAGGCCATGAGACTGGGGGAAGATCCTGAAAGGATAATGGATCTTTCCTTTTACGTTTTGATTGCCGCCATTGTCGGCTCACGCCTGTTTTATATTTTTATCAACCCGGATATATTTCTTTCAGATATTCTGGAAAGCTTCAGGATATGGAACGGAGGGCTTGTTTTTTATGGTGGTTTTATCGCAGCGCTTATTGTCGGCCTTGTCTACGTGAAGATAAAGAAAATGCCCCTGTGGAGAACAACGGATATAGCTGCTCTTTCACTTGCCTTAGGTCAATTTTTCGGCAGGCTGGGCTGTTTTTCCGCTGGATGCTGCTACGGCAAGGCCTGTAATTTTTCCTGGGGTGTAACATTTACCAACCTTGACACGCTGGCGCCTGTTGGCATACCTCTTCATCCCACCCAGCTCTATCATGCAGCAGGTAATCTGCTTATATTTGTTATTCTCTGGTTTTTCCGCAGACGCAAGAAGTTTGACGGCCAGCTATTCTGGCTCTATGTTATACTTTATGTGATCACACGTTCCTTTATAGAGATATTCCGAGGCGATTTCAGGGGGGAACCTGTTTTCGGAGTCCTGTCTGTTGCCCAGGCAATCGGAATAATAATGGTGCCTGCTGCAATTATCATGATGATAATTCTGAGAAAACAGGGGGGACGTCCATGTAAAATTCATATTAAGAATTAAAAAGATATTTTTAAATAAGGATAAAAATTATGAAAACATCTCTTCTTCGACGGCATCCGGATCCGAGGCGTTATACATGACAATGTTTTTGAGATGAAAGTAACTGTCAACATCCATTGAGTTGAACGTAATCCCAATGCCCTCCTTATCCTGGCGGGCAATCACACCCTCTATATTTAAGGCAAGTTTGCTGGTGGTGCCCGAGAGCACAATTTCTATATCACAGGGTGTCCCTGCCGGGATCTTTTCGTCGGTACTAATGAACATGCCTTTCATGCTGATGTCTGAGGATTTTGCATCTGTCTTGATTTTAGAAATATCCGTCTTTAAGACCACCTGTGTCTTAAAATGAACCCTCGTTCTTTTTCTTTTATCATCTTTCATGTCCCTTAAAACCCCCTTTGATTTTTTACTCCTTTTGTACGGATAATCTGTATATTATAATTGAAAACCTGTCAAAAGAAACCCACGGAAATGCTTACTTGAATTTGCAAAAAAGCATCCTTATTGATCCACTGCTGCTCTTGAACCGCGATAACGAGCGAATCCTGTTTTGAAGTCTTTTAGAATGACGCAATTCTTGCATTTTTCTTTGCAATGATGTTATATTAAAAATAATTATTGCAGCCGGAAATGTCATGCTCATCAGAATACCTCAGGCGCTTAGCGGGATGTTGAAGATGATTGACTGCCACAAATGTGAACATTATTATGTTACGTGGGATAAAAACTTTCCCCATGGCTGCCTGGCTATGGATTTTAAAAGCCTTCAAGCGCCCTCGGTAGTAGTTCAAAGAAGCACTCAGGGCAAAGACTGTATTTTATTCAAGCAAAAAATAAAAAAACGTCAGGTGCGTGACGAACAGGGCAAGAGCCCGTGAAAATAAGTGTTTCATAAGATGTTGAAAGTGTGGTATGTGAGTCGCTTATGCCAAGCAAAGCAAGAATTTACGTTTCAGAAATGCTGCATCATATTATCTGTCGAGGCATTGAAAGAAGACGAATATTTAAAGACAATGCTGAAAAAAAGTAATTGTCTGATTTATAACCTGTTTCAAAATTCTCAAATTTACATTAAAAAAAGAATTTAAGGCTTGCGTTTTGTTTATCCTCAATCACTTCTATTTGTAATTTCAATCAAATGATATCCAAACTGGGTTTGAACCGGCCCATGAACCTTTCCTGTTTCCTGGCTGAATACCACGCTGTCAAATTCCGGAACCATTTGGCCTGGTGAAAACTCACCTAAATCACCTCCGCCTTGCCGCCCTGAAGGACATTTAGAATGCTGCCTGGCCATTTCAGCAAAATCAGAACCTTCTTCAATTTGTTTTTTGATTTCTTCACATTTTTCCTGTGTATCAACCAGGATATGACGAGCTGTAGCTTTTGTCATGATTTCCTCCTATATTCTTCAAATATTTTTTAGCAAAACCTCGTATAAGAGATCAAATTAAAATTTATGGACATTCCCTAAGTTCACATTAACTCATCTTCTTTGAATGTGCCAGCGCAAAAGCAACAACAACACCAGGCATGATTAAAGCTCCAATATTCCATATGCCCATAGCTAACATTACAAATTGATTGAGACTAACAAAGCCTGCGTATGTATATGCCGCCCACTTTTTCATTTTCCATAGACCGACCATACATACCAGCCCCATGATACTTACTAACGCTAAATACAATTGGTACCAAACACCCATAGATTTGGCGATAGCTGAAAAAAATAAAGGAACAGACAATAAGGCGCCAATAAAACCAACAACACAAATAATAGTGATTGAAGTCGGCCTTTTGTTCCCGATTTTTTCCGAAACCGGATTTGATTCAGGCGCTTTGTATACTTTTTCGGTCATATGCTCTCCTTTATCTCACCAAGTCTGCTTTTGCCCCCTGGCTCAGGGTCCATGTTAAGCCCGGGCTCCTGTATTTCCCGGGATGTTAAAGGGCCCGCATATACTCGGGTTTCAAGGCTATTTTGCCTGCCAGGGCTGTATCTATTAATTTAATCGTTATTGCCTTTTCTTTTGGCAGCCTGGCCGTTATCGGCAGATAGTTGGAAGCGTGATTTGCATAGAAAAGGCCCTTGGAAAGGTTAGTAGCAGTGATCATGGCTTTAAGCTCTTCCAGCATTTCAACAGATTCAAGCAACGTAAATTCGCCGGACACATAATCCTGATATAGTGGTGTGCCTGGGATAAGCATAAGGCTGAGAGCCCCGATATGTTCCGGGTCTATAGCTGAAAGCACACGTCCGGTTTCCTTGGCATGTATTTTGGAACGTCTTTTGCCGGCAATCCCCAGCAACACTGTAATGGAAAGTTTGATTCCAGCTGCCCGGGCCTTTATGCCCATCTGGATCATATCGCCGGCTGTTGCGCCTTTGTTGATTTTTTTTAAGGTAACGTCGTCGCCGGTTTCAAGACCCATGTAAATGATACCGAGGCCATGGTCTTTCAGCGCCTTGAGTTCATCAGGGGTTTTTGTTTTCAGGCTCTTGGCATTAGCATATAGCCCCACCCGTGTTACCCATGAGAGCTGTTTTTCAATTTTTATTAAAATTTTCAGGAGTCGATTTTGGGGAACAATCAGTGCATCTCCATCGCAGATAAACACACGCCGCTGGCGTTTGCAATACTGTGCGGCAAATGCGATATCCTCCATAATGACGGGATCCGGTTTTATTTTAAAGCGTTCGCCTCTATATGTGCCGCAGAATGTGCACTTGTTGCGTGAGCACCCGACAGTAACCTGCAGCAGAATACTGTTAGCCTCGCTTGGAGGACGAATTATGTTACCTTCATAGTGCATAACTACTTGAATCCTTGACCCCTTGTACCCTTAAAAAGTTTGATAGCTCCTTGACACTCAGGGATTTTTCTGTTAGCCGATTAAAAAATATTACAAAAACTCTTTTACGAAAAGGCATGTAAAACAGGCTCTATTGACGAACAAATTTTAAAACCAGCCAGGAAAACAGTCGTTAAATTTATAGAGGCCGAAAGACTTTCTCCGGCCAGCTTTGATGAAACGTTCAAAAATATTTATTACACAATTGAAGAAGCCGTACAAGGTTCAAGTGAAAAAATTGAAGAACATAATGGATGAATCTTCTTTACAAAAAGTTAGTATTGAAAAAGCAAGTGAAGATCTGTTTGACTTTGCGATTGACCACTCAGATATAAGGCTGATTTTACAAAATCTGCCCGAGGATATAAATGTAAACCGGGTTTTAATGAAATATGAAATTCAATTATTAAAAATTATAGCTGTTGGATGGAGCATTTCGTTTTTTTTGGATGAAAGTTCTATAAAAAAAGAATTATCAGTATCATTTTGGAATGCTGTTCAAAGTTTTTCTCAGAACATTTCAATGCTCTCATCTTCATCTACAGGTAAAGAGATTGACTACTTTAATATTTTGAAAGAACGATTAGATACATATTTAAATGCGTTAAATCTTATTCCTGACAATCCTGATCCTCTGGCATCAATTGGCCCGAAATTTGCCGAAATTTGCGGAAGCAAGGATAATGCACACATTATGCTGTCTGGATCAAAAGTATTTAACCTTTCTGTCGGTGGTGTAAAAAATTATCTCGAGTCTATCCAATTTCAACAAGATAGCCCTGTCACATTTGTTGCCACTAAAACATGATTAATTCTTTTTTGCGGGTCCAAAGGAGTTTTCGAAAAGTTCGTGAATCGCCTTGCGGCCTTCGTCACTGAGATTTCGGGTTCCTGTTCCGACAAATGTTTTGTCGATGATAACGGGCGTTTCAGCAATCCATTTGTTATCCGTCCACGAGAACCATGCTTTGCGTTCCTGGTCATATACGTTGACCGGACGGTTAAAGAGCTTTGCAAGCTCAACGCCCCAACCGGTTCCTCCCTTGACGGTGTCATCCGGCTGTATCCATCCGACACCTATCACGTGGTAGCCATTGTTGACCATGTGAAAAATAGACTGTATGACCTTCCGTATTTTTTCAGCCTTTGAATAATTTCGCCCCATGCGGGCAGAGACTATTTCCATGCTGACATTCCCCTTGTCAAGTTCTTCCGGGCTTAGCACCCGGACACCTCTGGTACGTTCGATATTGTGTCCCTTGAACGAAAAGTTAACCTCCTGAATCCCCCAGGACTCCGCAAGCTTTCCGAACTCGGCCTCGGCGCCCTTATGCCCGCCACTGTATAGAATAACATCAAAATAGTCGGTCATTATTTTATCTCCTTTTATTTTTTTACCTTGTCGGCATCTCCGTGTCTTGAAGGAGTGCTCAAAGAAATATAAGTTGTTTTTTCCCGATTGCAACCTTTTTTACGAGTTCATCTCTATTCGAGATTTTCTCGGCATGCAATTCAAATAACATATCCCCTGCATTAATCAAGTTTAATGGTTTACTGCGTTATATATTTCTCCTTTATAAACCGATGTATTGCAATATTTCTTATTAACTGTTTCCATGATTGATGTTGTGTGTTATATAAGCTCGGATGAAAAAGAAACTCCCGAAAGGGGACAAATCCGCCGCTAAACCAAAGTCAGGGTCGTTGCGTCCTGATCGGGAAAGCCGTTCATTTCACAGGGCGTCCCCCTGGAAAAAAGTGAAGAAAAACCGTTGTAGCGAGGATGCGCCGGCAGCATCTGTTGGTTCTGCAATGGATGACAGTTGGGACGTTTCACAGTTCAAGGTTCCATTGGTAGAAGGCAGGGTCCGATTTCACGATTTTGATCTTCCCAACCCTCTGCTCCATGCCATATTCGACCTGGGCTTCAAGTACTGTACACCCATACAGGCTGAAATTCTTCCCAGCACCCTGTCCGGCAAGGATGCCAGCGGCAGGGCTCAAACCGGTACCGGAAAGACCGCTGCATTTCTTATTACCGTAATCAACCGGATGCTGAAAAATCCCCTTCAGATAAAACAAAAACCAGGCACGCCCCGAATATTGATTCTTGCCCCTACCAGGGAGCTGGTGCTTCAGATCTCCGATGAAGCTCGCCAGCTTTCCAAGTACTGTGGTCTGAAAACAGTATCCGTGTTCGGTGGTATGGATTATGTAAAGCAAAAAAAGGAGCTGGGTTCCGGTCCGGTGGATATCATTGTGGCAACGCCCGGCAGGCTGCTCGATTTTCAGCGCAACCGCGACATTGCCCTTAACAAGACCGAGGTGCTGATCATCGACGAGGCCGACAGGATGCTCGACATGGGTTTTGTCCCGGATGTCCGAATGATCATCAACAGCACGCCGGAAAAACGCAAGCGCCAGACCATGCTTTTTAGCGCAACGCTTACCGGGCAGATTACCCGTCTCGCCTCTCAATGGACCAGTAACTCCGTAACCATAGACATCGAACCGGAACAGGTCGCTGTGGAAACTGTGGAACAGATCGTTTACATCGTGACATCCAGCAAAAAATTTGCACTCCTTTTTAATATCATCGACAAACAGAACATTGAACAGGTTCTGGTTTTCTGCAACAGGCGCGACGAGGTGATACGTCTATCAGAGATGTTGACCCGCCACGGAGTAAACTGCTCCGAGCTTTCCGGTGATGTTCCACAGAAAAAGCGGATTCAACGCCTTGATGAATTCAAAGCCGGAAAGATCCGGGTACTGGTCGCAACGGATGTAGCCGGACGCGGCATTCACATCGAAGGCATGAATCATGTTATCAATTTCATGCTGCCGCATGATCCTGAAGATTACGTGCACCGGATCGGGCGAACCGGCCGGGCCGGCACTGCCGGCACTTCGATCAGCTTCGCTGATGAGGATGATTCCTTCTACATTCCCGCCATCGAGAAGTTCATAGGCCGCAAGCTGGATTGCATCGAGCCGGAGGAAGAATGGCTCACCATGCCTAAAGCGCTCTTTTCAAAGAAAAAGCGCGTGACTCGCCTCAAAAAGAAAGTCTTCCCGGCCTTGCGGGGAGAAAAACCACGCCGCCAACAGGCAAAAAAAAGATACTCTCGCAGCTCAAGTTAGCCATTAAACCGCAATAGCGAGCGAATCTAAAAATGGCTAACTTCCTTAATAGTAGTATTTTTTTTGTTGATCTTCTTTATTTTTGGTATTTAAGTGGGCACTAATTACTTGTTATGCTGAAGAGACGAATGAAATCGGTAATCTTCATATCGCGTTAATACTTTCGTGTTCCGGATACGCAGGCGAACCTGCTCGCCGAGTTGGAAGAACAACAGTTTCACTGGAGGGCCGCTGGTAGAAAAGCAGCATGGATATAACCACCGACATCATCATCCTCGTCGTGACCGCTTTTTTCAGCGGCCTATTGCTGCAAAGACTGGGGCAGCCATTGATTCTGGGCTACATCCTCGCCGGAGTGATCATGGGTCCCCATACGGTCGGTCTCACTGTTTCGAGTATCCACGAAATTAAGCAGCTTGCAGAGATCGGGGTTGCCCTTCTGCTTTTTGGTCTTGGGCTTGAGTTCTCTCTCAAGAACCTCAAGCCGGTGTATAAAGTGGCCCTGATCGGAACTCCCATTCAAATCATTCTTACCATCGGGCTTGGATTCGGCATCGGACACCTTATGGGATGGGGCTGGAAACAATCTATATGGGTCGGAGCCATCATCTCCCTTTCGAGCACCATGGTGATCCTCAAGACCCTGATGAGTCAAGGATGGCTCGGTACCCTGTCGAGTAAAGTGATGATAGGGATGCTGATTGTTCAGGATCTGGCAGTCGTCCCGTTGATGATCATCCTGCCGCAGATGAACAATCCCTCTCTTGGTCTAACCATGATCGGGTATGCTACATTAAAGGCGGCAGTTTTTATTGCCGGGATGATCCTGCTTGGAACCAGGCTGTTGCCACGCTTCATGGCGCATATAGCCAAGCTGGGTTCACGAGAGCTGTTTCTGCTCGCCATCACGGCCATCGGGCTCGGAGTCGGATATGTCACATATCTCGCCGGCCTTTCGTTCGCCTTTGGAGCTTTTGTTGCGGGGATGGTGTTGAGCGAATCCGACTACGGCCATCAAGCGTTGAGCGACATCATCCCGGTCCGGGATCTCTTCGGGCTTTTGTTTTTTGCGTCGGTCGGGATGCTTTTTGATCCGGTTTTTCTGCTGGACCATCTCGGGCAGGTACTTGTTCTTGTTTTGGTGGTGAGCATCGGCAAAGGATGCATATTCGCTTTGGTATCCCTTATGTTCAAATATAGAAATATCATTCCCCTGGCTGTTGGGCTTGGACTATTCCAGATCGGCGAGTTTTCGTTCGTGCTCGCGCAAGTGGGTGTCTCGACCAATTCGATTGGAAACGACATCTATTCTTTTGTCCTGACAGCAGCTGTGTTGACTATGATGCTAACACCGATTGTTTCAGGCCAGACCGCACGGCTGTATGCTCTAAGGAAGCGCTGGTTCAAGCACGAGCCGCTCGACTCAAGAAACCTTCCGGAAGCCGGGCTGCAAAACCACGTTGTAATTGCCGGCGGCGGGCGAATAGGATCTCAGATAGCTCAGGTCCTGATGCGTTTAGGGCTGCAATTCGTGATCATTGAGCTTGATCAGCGTCGGATTGAACAGGCTAAATTTGCAGGAATGCCGATCGTGTATGGTGACGCGAGCCATGAGATTGTACTTGAAGCCGCAGAGATCGCTTCAGCGTGCCTGCTTCTTATTACGACACCGGGAATTGTTGTGTCACGAGCCATAGCGGTTCATGCGAAAGAGCTCAACAGTAAAGTCGACATTGTGGCAAGGGCATCCGGCTTAGAGTTTCTTGAGATTTTCAAGGAACTGAACATTACCGAGGTGGTGGTTCCAGAATTTGAGGCCGGACTTGAGATGACTCGAAAGGCACTTGTTTATCTGCGTATTCCTGCGCCGGAGATCCAGCAATACACGGAGTCTCTTAGGCAGGAGATGTTTGGCCCTCTGCTTAGTGTGAGTGGTGACTACAAGACTCTTACCCAACTCAGAACCGCTGAACAGCAATTTGATCTTCAGTGGGTATTGGTCGAGTCAGGAAGTCCGCTCATCGGCAAATCAATCGGTGAAGCTGAGATACGAAAGACGACAGGGGCATCTGTTGTCGGAGTTATTCGGGGCGACAATCTTGAGCCCAACCCTGATAATGGCTTCCGGTTCCAGTTAAAAGACCTAATTGCAATCATCGGTGCTGATAAAGCGCGAGCGAACTTTCGAAGGATGTCCAGAGCTGATCAAGATTAGGGGCCTGTTCCCGCATGAACCAGTTCTCCGTAGACAGGCTTGAAAGAGGCAATAAGAAAAACAAGCAGAGTAAGAAGAAATATTTTTTTCATAGGGAGCTTCAGCCTAACAATATAATGAATACCACCCCCGCAAACATAAATAACGCCCCAAGCATCCTCGCGCCCATATCGGTTTCTTTAAATAAAACCCAGCCATAGCCTACACTAAAAAGAATACTCATGCGCTTTACAGCAATCATATAAACCGCTTCGACCATACTGATTGCAAGGGAGTGGAATAATACATGCAGAAAGAGCATCAAACCGACAGCAAATCCTTTTGCCGGTATTTTTAATATGTCTCTCCACTTAATTTTTTTAAGAAAAGGAAATAAGATCAAAATGGTTACATCAAAAGCTGCCAGGAAAAAAAAACCGAAAAAAAGCGGAGAAGAATGCTGGATTGCCTTTTTCCCCAAAACAGCTAAAAAAGAATATATAAATGCAACCACCAGCATCAGAATGGAACCCGGCTCCCTGAGAACAGCCTTGAATGGAGCAAAATAGCCATACTTTACCTGTGTGACATTTAATAAATAACTGCCGGCCACAACAAAACCTATACCTATAATTCCCCAACCGTTAGGCACTTCTCCAAGAACAATAAAACCCGTTAATATCATAAAAACCGGTGTAAATGACAAAAACGGAATTGAGATAGAAAGAGGCGAAATCTTTATGGCCTTCATGTAGAGATAAAAAGCAAAGACATCCAAAGGGATCAAAACGATTGCAACCCACCAGAACACACTGTCTATTTGTGGAATGGGAATAAAGAAAATATATATAATCAAAAACGGAAGGCTATAAATAGAAGAGGCAACCGCCATATCATAAGGCGAAAACCCGCCAAAAAACTTCTTTGTCAAAGCGTCGCCGGTGGCTACACAAAATGCTGTAGCAATGGCAAGAATAAACCAAAACAAGTATTCCACCTCTCAAAATATGACTTGCGGCAAAAAACTAAGATTTTAAGTTATATTGTTTACCATAAACCGCGAAAATGATTGTGTCTATTATTACTATGTTATGCATTGCATCCTCTTTGCTGATGTGCGGGATTCTTACTCCACGGGATATCAATGTCTCCATGTTGTTTTTATTCAGCAGCTCCTCAAACCCCGATGCTTTTTGAAGGTTTTGAAAATATAATTCCTTTTTATCTAAAAGGGACTGCAATATATTTTTGTCATCTTTAATTTCGTCAAAAAAGTCCAGCATGAAATCCAGACATTTGAAAAAATAATTGTCTTCAACTTTTAATTTTTGAAAAAAAGAGCGCAGAAACATAATTTTATTTTCAGTAAATTCAAACCTGGCGTTTCTCAACCTCACCTTAACAGAGGTTCTAAATTTATCGGAGACAAATTCGTCTATTGCTTTAATAAGCCTTTTATCCGGTTTTCTTGAAATATTAAGACGGGAAAGGAATTGCATTGCAGACGATTTTGGGAGAAAAAGCTTTAATGAGTCTTTGCTCTCAGGGAAACGTATTGTTGTTAATAATTTTTTATCTAAAATATAACTTAATACTTTTTCTTCATCCTCCTTTTTAAAATCTTCGCTTTCAAGAAATTCTTCAAGTTTAATTTGCATTGACTCATCAGGAAAAAATAACAGCTCAATCAGGGAATCCCTTTCGCAGTTGTGTTCGTCATTGATAATTTCTTCAAGTTCATTTATAGAAGGACTTAAAAAAGTGGAATCAATATAGTGAATAATGTCATCACTTAAGACAAAATCATGCTTAAAAATCTGCTCGATCTTCTCGGCAAATAACAAATATTTTCTATCATCAGGTTTATTTTTTTGCATTCCGTATACTTTTTTAATCCACAGATTGAGACCTTTGAAAAACCATCGTTATCTGTTATTTCGACCGTAGGGAGAAATCTTAATGAACTTGAATCATTAGGATTTCTCGTCGTTGACACTCATCGAAATGACAAAATTCAAAGGTCTCAGATTACACAGATTTTTCTCTTGAATATACAAATTAATTTATAATATCAACAAGTACCTCTCGGCCTGAGCAAATCCGCTGTCAGTCGTGCGGCCAATAGAGGCCAAAAACTGATCGCCGATCAATTTTTGTTCCTGAAAGACTAAAAACGCGCAATTTCAACCCCCCTTTCTAACGACCCCAATATTCATATCTTTTTTAGGCGGTGGATTTTGGCAAAACATTGGTATTGACTAAGCAACGATTGCTGGGATAGGCTAAAATATTAAACTATAAAGGGATCGGCGCTGAAACATGATGCAGTTAATTAGAGGTTTTAAAGACATTCTGCCGGGAGAGGTCGAACTTTGGCAGCATATAGAAAAGACGGCACGTTCACTTTTAGAGAGCTTTGGCTTTAAGGAGATACGCGTTCCGATTTTGGAACATGCCGAGCTTTTTGCAAGAAGTATCGGAGAGGATACAGATATTGTGGAAAAGGAGATGTATACCTTTCCAGATAGAAACGGGGATCTTATTACTCTCAGGCCGGAAGCGACCGCATCTGTTGTGCGCTCTTATATCCAGCACAAACTGTATGCAAAAGATCCGGTCCAAAAATTTTATACCATTGGCCCGATGTTTCGGAGGGAAAGACCTCAAAAAGGAAGGTACAGGCAGTTTTACCAGATTAATGCCGAGGTATTCGGGATTGATTCACCCCTCATTGATGCCCAGCTCATCTTCATTCTTGCGGTATTCTTTAAAAGGCTGTCGGCTACCGAAGTTAAAGCACATATAAATTCACTAGGCTGCCCAATATGCCGCCCTGAGTTCAAAGAGGCTCTTTCCGTGTTTTTGTCTGCGGTAAAAGAAGAACTTTGTTCGGATTGCAGAAGAAGGAGAAAACGGAACCCTTTAAGGGTGCTTGATTGCAAGGTTCCTTCATGTTGTTCGGCTATGGCTGATGCGCCTTCCATACTCGACCATCTATGCCCTGAATGCAGCAGACATTTCGAGGCTGTAAAGAATGCCCTTGAAAAATTTAAGGTTTTATTTGAAGTTGACAAGCGCCTGGTAAGAGGGCTTGACTATTATACCAGAACAACCTTTGAGATAAAGACAGGGTTGTTAGGGGCGCAAAATGCCGTTGCCGGAGGCGGCAGGTATGATAGCCTTGTCAAGACTCTTGGCGGGCCTGATCAGCCTGCAGTAGGTTTTGCAATAGGCCTGGACAGGTTTGTTGAAGTAACCGATCTTAAAGCAAAAGATTTTGCGCAAAATCCGGACATATTTATAGCAGCCCTGGGTGAAAAGAGCATGTCAATGGCCTTTGACTGGGCCTGCGCTTTTGGTCTTGAAGGGATAATCGCAGAGCTTGACTTTACCGGTAAAAGCTTAAAAAGCCAGATGAAACGGGCGGACAGGCTTGGCGCAAAACATGTGCTGATTATCGGGGAAAAAGAGCTTGAAGAAAAAGCGGTTATTTTACGGGATATGACTACCAAAGAGCAATTATCAGTTCCTCTGGATGATTTGATTAAAACTGTTAAAGATAAAATTAATTTGCAATATTGATGAACCCGTAAGAAAACAAAAAGTAACAACATCTAATCAAATAAATTATTTTTTCGCTCAATTAGGGTTAAAGACAACTTTTGCGCCTTTGCGTGAGATATTTACTGAAAGGAGTTAAGTAATTGACGGATTTACTTGGAGAAATGAGAAGCACCCATAACTGCGGCGAACTTAATGCCAAACACATCGGCAAAGAGGTTGTGCTTATGGGATGGGTGCAGCGCAGGAGAGATCATGGAGGGGTTATTTTTGTAGATTTGCGGGACAGAGAAGGCCTTACTCAGGTTGTCTTTAATCCTGCAACGGATAAAGATGTTCATGAAAAGGCTCATGCTATCAGGGGTGAATATGTCATTGGTGTGCGTGGAGTTGTTGATCCAAGACCTGAAGGCATGGTCAATACGGGTTTACGGACCGGCGAAGTTGAAATTACGGTTGCTGAGCTGAAAATATTAAATACAGCCCAAACACCTCCGTTTTTAATTGAGGAAAAGATTGATGTTTCGGAAAGTATCCGTCTGAAATACCGTCATATCGACCTGCGACGTCCTCAGTTGCAAAAAAATATTATTTTAAGGCACAAGGCTTCCGCCTCGGTGCGCCGGTATTTGAATGCCAATGGTTTTCTTGAGATTGAAACCCCTTTTTTAACGCGCAGCACACCGGAAGGGGCAAGGGATTATCTTGTCCCCAGCAGGGTAAATCCCGGGCAGTTTTATGCCCTGCCTCAATCACCTCAGATATTTAAGCAGCTTTTGATGATATCAGGGTTTGACCGTTATTATCAGGTTGTCCGGTGCTTCAGGGATGAGGATCTCAGGGCCGACCGTCAGCCTGAATTCACACAGATAGATTTCGAAATGTCCTTTGTGGGTGAAGATGATATTATGGGCATCTCTGAGGGTATGATAAAAAATCTTTTTCAAGATGTTCTTGATATGGAAATTGAAATTCCATTCCCCCGTATTAGATATGCAGATGCGATTTCCCGTTTTGGTCTTGATAAACCGGATACCAGGTTTAACCTTGAGCTGAAAGATGTCTCAGATATTGTAAAAGATTCAGAATTTAAAACCTTTTCAAGCGTTGTGGAAAAAGGGGGAATAGTTAAGGCTTTGAATGCAAAGGGTTGCGTTGATTTTTCACGAAAGGAGATCGACGATCTTACTGAACTCGTCGCCATTTACAGGGCTAAGGGACTGGCCTGGATAAAGATCAGAGAAGATAAGTGGCAGTCTCCGATAGCAAAATTTTTTACCGACAAAGAAAAAGAAAAGCTGGCTCAGCGTCTGGCGATTGAGCCGGGAGATCTGGTCTTTTTTATTGCTGATAACCCTAAGATAACAAATGAAGCCCTTGGACAGCTAAGAAACCAGCTTGGGAAGAGGCTTGGCCTGGTAAATGAAAAGGAATTCAGGTTTATGTGGGTTACACACTTCCCTCTGCTGGAATATGATGAAACAGAAAAAAGGTATCAGTCTCTGCACCATCCATTTACAGCCCCATTTGAAGAAGATTTTGAATCGCTGAGCACAAACCCTCTTGCTGTTAAATCACGCGCCTACGATCTTGTTCTAAACGGTTCTGAGATCGGAGGGGGAAGCCTCCGTATCCATCAAAGGGATATGCAGGAAAAGGTATTTGAAGCCCTGAATATGGATCGAAAAACCTATGAGGAAAAATTCGGATTTTTGCTTTCAGCTCTCGATTCCGGCGCGCCGCCACATGGAGGCATTGCTTTTGGTTTTGACAGGCTGGTCATGATTTTATGCGGGCAACCCTCTATCCGGGATGTTATAGCATTTCCAAAGACGCAAAAAGCAGCATGCCTTTTAACAAATGCGCCTTCCGAAGCCGGCAAAGGCCAGCTTGATGAGCTGTCATTAAAGGTAAAAAAGATTTTATTCTGATATGAATTGGCAGCAATCCTAATTACAGCCGGTTGTTCATCACGAAGCACACGAAGAGCGCTTAGAATTGTTGTGTATTTAAGATTTTTCTTGACTTTAATTTGACTCTTTATTACTTAAAATCTGTTAAGACCGCAGTAGCTCTGCTAAAGCGGGATTTCGCTGCCGCTCAATTGGCAGAGGGCATTAACTACTTGTAACATTTAGCATAAACTAATCCCCAGTAGCTCAGTTGGCAGAGCGAGTGGCTGTTAACCACTAAGTCCGCGGTTCGAGTCCGTGCTGGGGAGCCAAAAAAATCAAGCCCAGTCAAATTCTGACCGGGCTTTTTTATTTTAAGATGTAGGTTAGCCTCAATCCCAGCTTCCTTTTAATATCGCCCGCACCCCATAATAACCTGTCATTATCTTATAATTGACAAAGAAGATTCTATACAACATACGATTATCATTGCTAAATAAAGAGTTTCTGCTTATGATAAAAAAGCGTTAACAAAATTGAAGGAGGAAATCATGAAATTGCCGGAGTATGTAAGTGTTGATGAAGTAAAACGAGTCTGCAGTGAAATCGGCTTGCGTGACTGGTCCGAAATCAGTGATCCAACTGTTTCAGGAGAAGAAGCATCCACGATCCTCAATATTGTGAATACCCAGGGAATGAATATTCCCCTTGAGGCTTTCCGAAAAGGTTTAGAGGTTGAGCTTGAACATGGAACAAGATTTGAGGATGCAAATGTAACGAACAACCACCCAGTCCTGACAGGCAAGATCGTTATCGCTCATCTCAAAGAGACTATGGACTATTATGAAAGAATTGATGTTGCTGAAATGGAGGGAGATTTATTGAAGGCGGTTTTGTCGAAAAATTTGGAAAAAATTGAATCAAAATACAAAATGCTCATAGAGGCCCAAAAATCACTTAATCAATCGGTTGCCGACCAATTGAAGACCCGCTAAAAGATCGCTTTTTCACCCTTAAATATCCCATCAATTAAAGCCAATATTACGACTTAAGAAATAGTGGATATTGTTCGAGAAGGAAGGTAGAACAATTCACCTTTACAATTAATCTTTGTTTGATATATTCTTATTAATTTTAAACTCTTCAAGCTTATTCCTATGAAAGATTATCGACCAATTATCGGCATTACAATGGGCGATCCTGTCGGCATCGGCCCTGAGATTATCGTGACAGCACTTTGCGAGCCCGCTGTTTATAAAGCGTGCAGGCCGCTTGTGATCGGAGATGCTCAGAGGCTGGAGGCGGCAAAAAAATGCGCTAAAACCGGTCTTAATATCAAGACAATAGATACACCTGATTCCGGCCAATATAAATGCGGCTCTATCGATCTTTTATCTGTTTTTCAATGTGATCCTGAAAACACATGTTGGGGTAAGCCCACGGCGCAGACAGGCAAGGCAATGGTAGGCTATATAATAAGAGCAATTGATCTGGCAACCTGCGGCAGTATAGCGGCTATTGTTACCTGCCCGATAAACAAGATGGCCATGCGGATTGCAGGTTATGCTTACAACGGACATACCGAGCTTCTTGCTGAGCGCACTAAGACCGATGATTTTGCCATGATGCTTGCAGGTGATAAACTTCGCGTGATACTTGTGACCATCCATGTTCCCTTAAAGGATGTTCCCTCAATTCTTTCCAGGGAAAAAATAGTGCGAACAATATCAATCGCCCGTGATGCGTTATATGAACGTTTTGGACTTGAAAACCCGCGCATTGCTGTTGCCGGGCTGAATCCACATGCCGGGGAAGGGGGCATGTTCGGAGATGAAGAGGAAAATATTATTATTCCGGCCGTCAATTGCGCAAGAAAGCAAGGGATTGATGTTTCAGGGCCTTTTCCGCCTGATACAATATTTTATCATGCCGCAAAAGGTTATTACGATGCCGTAGTATGCATGTATCATGATCAGGGGCTGATCCCTTTTAAGATGATACATTTTACCGATGGTGTTAATACGACGCTTGGCCTCCCTGTAATAAGAACCTCTGTTGACCATGGGACGGCTTACGATATTGCCGGAACCGGCAAGGCGGATCACGGCAGTCTTATCGCCGCAATAAATATGGCAATACACCAAGCCGTTATTTCGCAAAAAAGAAGTAGTCAGAATATTTTATGAACCATGAAAAAATAATTATCCGTGGCGCAAGACAGCATAACTTGAAGAATATTGATGTTGAATTGCCTCGCAACAGGTTGGTGGTTGTAACCGGTCTGTCAGGATCGGGTAAGTCAACACTTGCTTTTGATACACTTTATGCTGAAGGACAGCGAAGATATGTTGAATCACTTTCCACATATGCGCGCCAGTTCTTAGAGCGTCTGGAAAAGCCGGATGTTGATTTGATAGAAGGCCTGTCACCGGCCATTGCTATTGAGCAGAAAACAGCCGGCCATAATCCCCGATCAACCGTTGGAACGGTTACGGAAATATATGATTATCTCCGCCTCCTTTTTGCCAGGGCCGGCACCCCCCATTGTTATAAATGCGGACAGCCCATTACCTCCCAGGCACTGGATCAGATCGTGGACAGGGTTATGTCTCTGGACCAGGGAACCAGGATTATTATTTTATCCCCCATAATATCCGGCCGGAAAGGAACGCATGAAAAGCTTTTAAAGCAACTTAAAAAGGAAGGTTTCGCAAGGGTACGCATTGACGGTGAGACCATGGAGATCGAAGATGCGGGAGGGCTGGATAAAAACAAAAAGCATGACATAGATGTGATCGTGGACAGGCTGGTTGTAAAGGATAATATGAGAAACAGGCTGGCTGATTCTTTAGAGCTGGCCATGTCACAATCAGATGGTCTTGTGACAATTGATGTATCAGGCTTAAAGCCAGGCATTGTCAGCAAACCGATTTTATTCAGCGAAAAGGCGGCATGTGTCAACTGTCAAATAAGCTATCCTGAGTTTACACCAGCCGGTTTTTCTTTTAATTCTCCTCAGGGGGCCTGCCCAAAATGCAATGGTCTTGGCTCAACTACTGAATTCGATCCTGACCTTGTAATTCCAAACCATGAACTTTCTTTAAGAGAAGGGGCTGTTTCACTGTGGGCCAACAGGAATAGCGTGCATTTTGCCGAATTCTTAGATGCTTTAACCATGCACTATGGGGTTGACATATATACGCCCTACAAGGATCTTCCTCAGAGCTTTAAAGATATTCTTCTTTATGGATCAGGGGATGAACATATAAGATTCTATTTTGAACAGAATAATCGTCGCATTGTCTACCATAAAACCTTTGAAGGAATTATGCCAAAATTAGAACGCCGTTATATGGAGACGGATTCATTTCAGTCCAGAGAAGATATCAGGCGTTATATGAATTTCCGTTCCTGCCCTGAATGCATGGGATCTAAGCTGAATAAAGCAAGCAGCTCTGTTAAGGTGGGCGGGCTTACAATTTCTGAAGTCACGGCCCTTTCAGTGTCAAAGGCAAATACTTTTTTTAAAGAATTAAAACTAATCGGCAAGAAAGAGATAATTGCAGGAAGGATTCTAAAAGAGATAATTGAACGGCTTGGTTTTCTTGAAAATGTCGGGCTTTCCTATCTTACCCTTGACAGGTCCGCTTTTACGCTTTCCGGTGGAGAGAGTCAGAGAATACGACTGGCAACACAGATCGGGTCAAAGTTGACCGGTGTTCTTTATGTTCTTGATGAACCGAGCATAGGCCTGCACCAGAGAGACAATCAACGCCTTTTGGAAACCCTTTTGCAGATGCGTGATCTTGGTAATACGGTGCTTGTTGTAGAACATGATGAAGAGACCATACTTTCCGCCGATTATGTTGTCGATATGGGGCCGGGCGCAGGGGTTAAAGGGGGTAAAGTAGTCTTTGCCGGATCGCCAGAAGCGCTTTTAAAGGATAAAAATTCCTTGACCGGCCAATACCTTTCAGGGCGAAAGCGTATTGAAATTCCGTGTGTGCGGCGTTCCGGGCAGAAAAGGCAACTTATCATAAAGGGCGCATCAGAGAACAATCTCAAAAATATTGATGTAGAGTTTCCTCTTGGATGTTTTATATGTGTAACAGGGGTATCAGGTTCAGGCAAATCAACGCTGGTGCTGGAGACCTTATACAGGGCCCTGTCTCAGCGGCTGTATTGTGCAAGAATATCCGCAGGCAGACATGTTAGCATGGCGGGTCTGGAATATATTGACAAGGTGATTAATATTGACCAGTCTCCAATAGGGAGAACCCCTCGCTCAAATCCCGGAACATATACAGGTATTTTTACTTATATAAGGGAGCTTTTTGCCAGAACCGCCGAGGCTCGTATAAGGGGTTACAAGTCGGGTCGCTTTAGCTTTAATGTTAAGGGGGGCAGATGCGAAGCCTGCAATGGTGACGGAATCATAAGGATAGAGATGCATTTTTTGCCGGACGTTTATGTGGCATGTGATGTTTGTCATGGGAAAAGATATAACAGGGAGACACTTGAAATCAGGTATAAGGGGAAAAATATTGCAGATGTACTTGATATGACCGTGAATCAGTCTTTAGAATTTTTTAAAAATATCGGCAAGATCAGGTTAAAGCTAAAGACTCTGGTGGATGTAGGTATTGGATATGTTTGTATAGGCCAGTCGGCTACAACTCTGTCAGGCGGCGAAGCACAGCGAATCAAGCTGTCGCGGGAGCTTAGCAAAAGAGGCACAGGAAGGACCGTCTATATTCTTGATGAACCAACTACAGGACTCCATGTTGATGATATAAAAAAGCTTCTTATTGTATTAAACAGACTCGTGGAATCCGGGAATACCGTGATTGTGATAGAGCATAACCTGGATGTAATAAAGACCGCCGATCATATTATCGATTTAGGTCCTGAAGGTGGGGATGAAGGCGGACACATTGTAGGATGCGGTACTCCTGAACAGATCGCAGATATTAACGGGTCATATACCGGACAATTTTTAAAGAAGGTTCTGCGGCCAAATTGATCAAAATAAAACAGGGTTATTGCTTTTTAAACGCAACAACCCTGTTTTTGTTAATTTGTTTGTCTATGTTTTTTAGTGACCAGCGCCAAACAGTGCGGCAATCGCACCTGCTTGTGGATGGGCATAAATAAGGATCAGTGAGACAACCAGCGCATAAATACACAGTGACTCAATCATAGCAAGACCGATCAGCATTGTAACCGTTACCTTGCCTGATGACTCGGGATTTCTTGCAATACCTTCAACAGCGGCTTTTAAACCAAGACCCTGTGCGATACCGCAACCAAAAGCTGCGATCGCAATCCCGAAACCAGCAGCGTATACGCTTGCGATAAAAAATTGTAATGCACCTGCTTCCATAAAACGTTACCTCCTTTTTTAAGATTTTTATTTTGCTTCTTCCATTTTCCCATAAAAATAAAAAGCAAATAAATTATTCTAATTATTAAATTCTGTTATAATTATATTAATGAGCATGTTCCATTGCGCCGGAAAAGTACATAATTGAAAGCAAAAAGAAAACAAATGCCTGAACCAAGGCAACGAAGATGCCAAGAGCCATTATCGGCAGTGGAGCAAAGAAAAGGCCTGCCAGGGTAAAAAGAATGCCCAGAACCAGTTCGTGCCCCATCATATTACCGAAAAGACGGAAAGAAAGCGACAGGATACGAGCCACATGGCCAATGACTTCAATTGGAAATATAATTGGTATCATCCACCATACAGGCCCTAAAAAATGTTTTATATATTTTATGCCATGAAACTTGACCCCTAAGATATGGGTTAAAGCAACCACTGTGATCGCACAGGAAGCGGTTGTATTCAGACTCGCAGTTGGCGGGAAAAAACCTGGTATCAGCCCTAACAGATTTCCTGTAAGAATATAAAGAAATATCGTTGCAGCTATGGGGAAGAGGAATCGGCCTTGTTCTCCGGTGACGCTCAACATAAATTCTTCCATACCTGATATGATAATTTCAAACAGGTTTTGCATTTTTGAAGGAACCATTTTTATGTTTTTGGCTGCGATGGCGCCAAAGACTATAAGTAGAATCATGACGACCCAGGAGTATATAACATGAACATTGGCGCTTGCAAAATGTCCCAGGCCTATTAACTCAAAAAGCTTGACAAAAAATAAGTAGGGATGTTCCACTTTAAATTGCCTCCTTGAAAATAATTTTTTTAAATTCATACATGGTTGCAAGGGTTATGCTGACAACCACAACTGAAAGACCGATAAAAAGACCGATTGGATCAACATAGTTCTTTGATATAAGAACAAATATTATTAAAGCGCTAAGAATGAATCGTATATAATATTTGGATAGAACCACCCTGAAAGAAGCAAGATGAGGCGGGGTAAGCGCTTTTTTAAGTGTACGGTATAATAAATGAAAGTTTATTGTAACAATCAGGCCGCCAGATATAATGCCCATGGCAAAATGGAGCGACGAAACAATAATCCCGACTATGCTTGCAACGGAAAGCAGGATCCAGTTTGTCTTGATGACGAATTTTAGAATTCGTTGTTGAATTTTCACAATTAATATTTCACAATTAATATTTTCTGGTCTTTTTTATTGCAAAACCGATATTCCTATATCCTGCAGCGATTCCCAACCCAAGAAAAATAAATGTACACCACGGTGTTGTATCAAAGCGTTTGTCAAGATACACCCCGACACCAAGCCCGATAAAAATTGAGAGTGCAACCGACAGGCCAAGGCTGCCATAATATGCTAAATCCCTTATAGAGCGTTTAGTTTCACTTTTCATATGGAGAGAAAGCGTAATCTGTGGCGACCTTAAGCCAGGTTGATATTTTATATTAATAAAAAATTTTTAACACAATATCACGATCAAGTCAATGTAAAAATAACGATTTATAAATGAACTTTTATAATCAGGCTGCAAGAACTAAATTACTAAATCTTAAGAGCAGCCGCATCAAAAACAGGCCCATCCACACAGGCGTGCAGGTATTTGTTTAAACCTTTAACAGCACAACCAAGACAGGCTCCTATACCGCAGGCCATTATGGTTTCCATGGAGACCTGACACGGAACGTCATATCTTTTTGCAATTCGTGCAACAGAGCCGAGCATCGCAACAGGGCCGCATGCACAGATGAAATCCGGCGGGTTTTCTTTTATACCTGTTTCAAGCAGGTCGGTAACAAGACCTTTTTCCCCTAAGCTTCCATCGTCGGTGGCGATACTTATAGTTATGTCAAGTTTTGAAAAGTCATATATGCACAGTATGTCATGTTTTGATCTTCCTCCAATAAACAGTCTGCATGTTGAAGGATCGGCTATTTTTGCCTGCAGTGATGAGGCCAGAAAAAACAGTGGGGCAACACCGATTCCACCGGATACAATAAATATCCGTTGATACTTATCCGGAATTATAAAACCTCTGCCAAGCGGGCCAAGAATATCAAGATAATCTCCTCTCCTGCATTTTGAGAGCTTTTCAGTGCATCCTCCCACAACTTTGAAAAGCAGTTCAATGCCTTGTATGAGCCCATTTGCGATAATAAGCCTGTGTATGGAAAAAGGGCGTGGAAGAATCGAGGTTTTCTGCTCTGGAAGGTGAACCATTATGAACTGGCCGGGTTTTGCCTTTGCATAACCATTATGGCAGGTTAAGCCGATTCTAAAATAAGAGGGGCCTGCCTTTTTGTTAAATAAAACTTTAGCTTTTTCCTGAATCATATATTAAACCTATAACCGCTGCCATCCTTCCTGTAGTTCCTTGTCCGCGAAAGGAAAAAAACAGATTTGTATTACACTTTGTGCATATTTGACTTAAACAGATATTTTTAATTAAAACCCCTGCATCGCAGAGCTGGTCAAGGCTTAATGACCAGAAATCAAAATGATGCGACCTGTCTTTGTATTTCCACAACCTGTCTGGAATTTCTGTCTTATAATTGATAAATTCAGCGCAACATGGGCCTAGAGAAGGGGATATGCCTGCAATAATATGAGATGCATTGCAGCCAAAAATATCGGCCATTATTTTTATTGTTTTGCCTATGATATTATTTACGCTTCCGCGCCATCCGCAATGCACATTTGCGACCACGCGCCGGAAGGGATCATACATGAGCACGGCCTGGCAGTCAGCTACCTGAACCAGGAGAAATTTCTCAGGAGTATCTGCAACCATGGCGTCTCCGACACCTGGTTTGCCAAAAGCCTCGTCCACGGGCGGCGAATTGTTTTTTGAAAGTATCAATACATTTGTTTCATGTACCTGGTTTGCAAAGACAAGCTCGTTTCCTTTAATGCATTTTGAAATAACGCGTCTGTTTTCCTTGACATCGCTGTAATTATCACCAACTGAAAGGCTTACATTCAGGCTTTGATAAGGGTTTTTGCTATGCCCGCAATTTTTTGTGAATATTCCATGCCTGATATCTGAAAATTTAGCAAGGTTGGGAAACTGAAAAAATAAAACCCCCTTTTTTTCCTTTAGAATCATAATACAAATCAACAATACATCTTGATAATCTTTTCAATTATCATGGATGTTGAAATATCGGGGACAACGGCAACCCTTACCACCTTGCCGCCGTCAGCTTTTACAAAATCGGCTCCTATTATTTTATCTTCGGCCCAGTCCTCTCCCTTTACAAGGGTGTCCGGTTTTATTGCCTGAATCAGCCTTAAAGGGTCGGGCTCATCAAAAAAAACAATATAATCAACGCACCACAGGCCGGCAAGAACCTCCGCTCTTTGATCCTGTGGCATGATCGGTCTGTTTTCCCCTTTGATTGATTTTATTGATTTATCGGAATTTATGCCCACTACCAGGATTTCCCCTTCGGACCTTGCTGCTTCGAGATAACGCACATGACCGGCGTGCATGATATCAAAGCATCCGTTTGTAAAAACAACCTGTTTGCCTGACCTGCGAAGAGGGGCTATTCTATTGATAAGCTCTTTTACACCCGCAATTTTAGAAATCATATGTATCAGGCATCCTTTCATTCAGGCAGGGAATTTTACGCCTGAATTCAGATAGTTGTGCAAGGTCTATTTCAGAGCTTATAATACATTCCCTGTCTTCGGCCCTGGCGAGAACTTCTCCAGACGGAGAAACCAGCATGGAACCGCCTCCGTATTTGATGCTGTTTTCCATCCCGCACCTGTTTGCCGCCACCATAAATATCTGGTTTTCAATAGCCCTTGCCCGCAGGAGAATATCCCAGTGGGTGATGCGTTCTAAAGGCCATTGCGCCGATGTCAGGACCAGCAGTGCTCCTGAAAGGGTAAGTGTGCGGCAAAGTTCAGGGAATCTGAGATCATAGCATATCATCAGGCCGACAGGGCCTACCGAAGTTTCACAAACCACGGCTCTGTTGCCCGCGCAAAAATATTTATCCTCTTGTGCATGAGAAAAAAGATGAATTTTCCTGTAGGTATTGATAAGGCCTCTGTCCCCATCGATAAGATACATTGTGTTGAAAATATCGTTGCCGGAAGGTTCGGGCAGAGAGCCTGCTATGATCATATTGTGTCTGGATGCTATCAGGGTAAGCTCATCGATAATATTATCTGTTTTTTCAGAATGTTCACCCATGCGTTTGTTATCAAAACCGCATGACCACATTTCAGGAAGAAGAGCGATCTTTGCATTTCGGGCTTTGAGTTGATCTATCCCTTTGAGCGCCGAGGATAGATTTGACTCAATATCTCCCGGTCTGACATTAAATTGCACAATACCTGCCTTGAAAGGTTGTCTGTTTTTCATTTTTTTTTCACACGGCCCTGGCCAGGGTAAGCACATCAACATATTCGGCCTTGCCACGCAAAAGAGCCTTTGCGCATTCATTGACGGTTGCCCCTGTGGTATAAACATCATCTATAAGGAGTATCTTTTTATTTTTAATTATAGCCTTATCGTTGACACTGAAGGCATTTTTAATGTTTGTCATCCGTTTCTTGCGATCCAGACCGGTTTGCGGATCAGTCCACCTGTTTCTTATAAGAACATTTGTATCAATACTGATGTCAGGCAGCCTGACATTTAAATTTTCCGCAATCTGCTTCCAGTCTCTTACCAGAAGATACGCCTGATTAAAACCCCGTTTTCTGAAGCGTTTAATATGAAGAGGGACAGGCACAATAATATCAATACTGTTTATACCCCAGAGGCTGATAAAAGCGGAAAAGAGAAGCATCCCAAGGGGCCTTGCAAGCTGGATCTTTCCCTTATATTTCAGGCAATGGATTACAGCCATAAATTCTTTGTCATATATGCCGGGAGAGCGGGATATCCTGAATTTTTTCGGAGAGGTCAAGCATTCGCCGCAAACATGATCCTCCCCTTCGCGGCTTTTAAACATAATCCCGCATACAGAACAGATCGGTGGCTTAACAGGAACAAAGCCTTTTATACAGGTTGGGCATAAAAATCCCGTCATCAGGCTTTGAAATAAAAGCCTGTTCGGGCAGTTAAAAGAGGCCCTGTCTTGAAAATCCAGGGAAAGACTTTTTTGCTGCCTGCTTTTTAAAAAGGCTCTGCAAACAAGGCACCTTGTCGGAAAAACAGCCTCTTGCAGAGCCGCTATGATTGTTCCGAGGATATGTATCGCTTTATTGCCCACCAATTTTTTTAATGATTCCTTCGGCAAACTCAGAGCATTTTACCTGTTTTGCGCCTTGTATTTGCCGTGCCAGGTCGTATGTTACCGTGCCATCGGCTATGGTTGACTTAAGAGCGTTTCTAATCAGGGTTGCAGACTCATTCCATCTCATGTAGTCGAGCATCATTGCTCCCGAGAGGATCAAGGAGCTTGGGTTTACTTTGTCCTGGCCAGCATACTTTGGGGCTGTGCCGTGGGTTGCTTCAAAAACCGCACAAAAATCCCCTATGTTTGCGCCGGGCGCTATGCCCAGGCCGCCGACCTGTGCTGCAAGCGCGTCTGAAAGATAGTCGCCGTTCAGGTTTGGAGTGGCGATTACATGATATTCTTCAGGCCTGAGAAGCACCTGCTGAAAAAGCATGTCGGCAATCCGGTCTTTTATGACAACCTTATCTTTTGGGATGATGCCGTTATATTTATCAAAGAGCTCATTTTCAGTTATGGTTTTATCTCCGAACATATCCCCGGCAACTTCATATCCCCATTTGTTGAAAGCCCCTTCCGTATACTTCATGATGTTTCCCTTGTGCATGAGAGTCACTGTCGGAAGCCTGTTTTCAATTGCATATGAGATGGCTTTTGACACCAGCCGCTTGGTGTTTTTTTCACTTATAGGTTTTATTCCTATCCCCGCATCATCAGGAATGGAAACATTCATACTGTTCTTAAGAAAGGATATTACGCTCTTTGCCCCCTTGCTTCCTGCTTCCCATTCAATTCCGGCATATACATCCTCTGTATTTTCCCGAAAAATGACCATGTCGACCTTTTCAGGATTCTTCATGGGGCTTGGAACATGATCAATGTACTTTACGGGCCTGACGCACGCATAAAGGTCCAGTTCCTGTCTTATAGTGACATTTAAGCTTCTTATTCCTTTTCCTACAGGGGTGGTTAAGGGCCCTTTTATGGCAATTACGTATTTTTTTATTGTATCAAGGGTTTCGGATGGGAGCCATTCGCCTGTTTCCCGGTATCCCTTTTCTCCGGCATAAACCTCGAGCCAGGATATTTTTTTATTACCGCTGTATGCGGCATGCACTGCAGCGTCCATTACCATTTTTGCCGCGTGCCATATATCGCCGCCTATCCCGTCCCCCTCAATAAAAGGGATAATCGGGCAATCCGGAACAAGTAAGGTTTGATTGCTATTTATTATTATCCTGCTGTTTTTTTCCATAATTATACATATCCTTTTATCTATTTTTGTAATTATTCGGCTACAGATTCACACAAATGAACACAGACAGGCTTGATGAATTCATATATAGACTCCAGCTTTCGCGGAAGTGACGTACAAAATAACTTTTTACGAGACCATCACTTTTAACCACAAAGAAATCACATAACATTAGGAATTATATTATAATCCATGCCTGCCGCAGGCAAGTTGGTGTCTTAGTGCCTTTGTGGCTGAACTATTACCTGTTTTTTAAATTCCCTCTGTCTGAAGGCTTCGTACATTACGACCGCCCCTGCCGCGGACGCGTTAAGAGAATTAATTTCCCCTTTTTGTGGAATAGAAATCAAAAAATCGCAATGTTTTTTTACAAGAGAGCGAATTCCTTTTTCTTCCCCGCCGATAACAATAGCTAAAGGGCAGGAAAAATCAAAAGAGAAAATCGATTTTTGTGCGCTTTTATCCATTCCTGCAATCCACACACCCCTTTTTTTTAAATCCTTTATTGCATTAACCATATTTGTGACAAGGGCGAGGCGGATATGCTCGAGAGCTCCTGCGGAAACGCTGGATACAGCCGGAGTCGGCAAGGCTGATCGATCCTTTGGAATTAGTATGCCATCTATGCCCACGCAAAGGGCGCTTCTAATAAGGGCGCCAAGGTTGCGGGGATCTACAATGGAATCAAGCAGCAGCAAAAATGGATTTTTATCGGGTTTGATGTTATCGTAAATATCGGTTGGCTCTGCAAGAGGATATAGGCTTACCTTGGCTCCAATTCCCTGGTGCCGGTCGGTGCCTGTGATGGATGAAAGCTCAAAAGCTTTTAACTTTTTCAGGGGTATGTTTAAAGATTCGGCAATTGTTGCTGTCTTTTCAGCACGATTTGAGCCCTTATTCTGCGCTAAATAAACCTCAAAAAATTTTCTTCTGCCTGCCTTTAGAGCTTCAGATACCGGATGGATTCCGTAAAGTATTTCAGTTTTCATGTTGCGGCTTAGCAATAGCTTTCTATGATTTCGATTAGCTCGGAAACAGCCCTTGACAGCTGATCGTTAATAATAACATGGCGATAAAGATCCTTTTTTTCAATTTCTTTTTTTGCAGCTTCAAGACGTTTTTCAATAACCTGCCTGGTGTCGGTGCCTCTTGATTCCAGACGGGTTTTCAGCGCTTCCAATGAAGGAGGCATGATGAAAATTGTAATACTGTCAGGATATCGCTTTTTGATCTGTATGGTTCCCTGAACATCTATATCAAGGAGTATACTCTTTCCTGATGATAAACAGGTATCCAGAAATTCTGCCGAGGTGCCGTAAAAATTGCCGTAAACCTCTGCCCATTCCGCCCATTTGTTGTTTTCAATTTTCCTTTTAAATTCCTCTTTTGTTATAAAATAATAGTCAATTCCATCTTGCTCTCCGTTGCGGGGCTTTCTTGTTGTGCAGGATATAGAAAAGGTTATGTCCTTAAACCGTTTTAGCGCTTCCCGGCAAAGGGTTGTTTTGCCGGCTCCTGACGGCGCTGAAATAATAAAAAGCTTTCTCATAACAACCTATTTCGATTCCTTAAGGCTGGCATATCGTTGAGCCATTGTTTCCGCCTGAATAGCTGAAAGTATAATGTGGTTGCTGTCCATGACAATAATAGAACGGGTTTTGCGGCCATGTGTCACATCAACAAGATGTTTGTTGTCCCTTGCTTCATCTTTAAGCCGCTTCATTGGTGCTGAATTGGGGGCGACAATGGCTACAATCCGTTCAGCAGCCACAGAATTCCCGAATCCTATATTAAGTAAAATTTTTTCCATATTAACCTCTTATTTTTTTATTCCACATTTTGCAACTGTTCCCGTATTTTTTCAAGCTCTGCCTTGATGTCGACAATCATGTATGCCGCATCCGCGCTTCCTGTCTTGGATCCCATTGTATTGAATTCCCGGTTAAATTCCTGGAGTAAAAAAATGAGTTTTCTACCCGAGGATTCGTTTGAATCCATGATGGATCGAAACTGATTTATATGGCTGGCAACCCTTGCGATTTCCTCGGAAATATCGCTTCTGTCGGCTAAAAAGGCCGCTTCCTGTGCTATCCTTCCTGTATCCAGCTCCACCAGACCTTTTGTTAAAGCCTGTATGCGTTCCCTGAGGCGATCCTTGTACAGGGGTAAAAGCTCATCTGATTTTTTGGCTATTTGCCCGGCGGTTTTTTCTATATAATCAAGGCGGCCTGCAATATCTCCGGCGATAAAGTCCCCTTCCTTTTGTCGCATTAAACAAAGTTCATCAAGCGCGTTGCTTGTGCAATCCTTTACAACAGCCCAGCAACCTTCAATATCGCTTGTATTTTCAAGCGGTTTTATAATGCCGGCGACATTCGCCATAATATCAAGCGGGATTTCCGTATCAATATTTAATCTGTTTTTCAATTGAATAAGGGCGTTATAATACGCATCCGCCTTTGGTTCATTGACCCCAAAGGCTTCCGCTGCTTCAGAAACATCAATGATCTGTGCCCTAATCTCAATGCGTCCCCTCTCCAGGCTGTCTGAAACAAGGCGCTTAATCCTGTCTTCAAGACACATATATTTCTGCGGGATATGCAAGGCAATATCAAGGAATTTACTGTTATAAGACCGGATGTCGATTACAGCGGTCAGCTTATCTTGTGTGTTTTCAGCTCTTGCAAAGGCGGTCATGCTTTTTATCATTATTTATTATTCCTTACAAGTCTCTTAGATATTTGTTGCGTATTAAATTAAGGTGGTTAAGCATTATTTTATCGGAATAGTCAGGATATGTCCAGGCAAGCTTTTGAAACAAGCCTTTTGTATAAATCAGTGTCAAGTCCGCATAAATTCCCTTGCCGATATAGATTCTGTGGGAGTAGTTTTTTCCTGTGGCAAGAACAAACTTTGATTTAATCATATAGCCGGGATCAAGGTTGACCATGCGTTTGCCCTTTTTTGAGTATTTATGCTCAATATTGTTTGTTGCAAGTTTTATCTTGGCCAGAGCGCTTTGTTTTATTAGGTTTTTAAATGCAAAAATCCGCCGGAACAGGGGAGACCCCATTTCAGTCTCGTAATATTTGGTATAGTCAAACGGTAACCATGAGCTTACCATATCAACGGGGCCTAATTTATCGGAAAGGTCTTTTGCCACATCAACAACAATATCCTTTTCCTTTAAAAAAAGGCTGACAACAAGTTTCGCAGATTCAGGGGGTTGAGGTATGCTCATTTTGTTTAGGTTTAAGTTTCTATGGGTTTGGCTTCATCGATAAGCATAATCGGAATATCATCTTTTATTTCATATAAAAGCCGACAGCTATCACATATAAGCCCGTCTTTGGTTTTGTTTAGATATATGTCCCCCTTGCACTTGGGACAGGCCAGAATATCAAGAAGCTCCTGACTGACAGCCATAATTTCCTCCGTTTATTTTACAATATTTGTTGTGAGTTGCCGCGAAGATAATCTCAGCGAATATTTACCACAGAGTTCACAGAGAACACAGAGAAAAAATATTTTATAGACAGCATCTATTATATTCATAACAAATAACAGCAGGGGTTGCAAAAGTAAATTTGTTATATTTCCATTAAAATTTAGCCAATTATATCGTAATTATCTGAAACCAATAGAAAAACATCTTATATCGGCCGATACGGCGTCTCTTGATTTCAATTCAACCCAGTTAAAAAACTTAATCTCTTCTCTCCAAACCTCATCGGCAAAACTATTGCCAGTATGCTTAGTACAAAAGCCGTAGAAAAAGATCCGATCACCCAAATCCACTGAAAACAAGACAGGCTGTGTCCCTGTAAACCCGCCATAAAAATCATGTAGACCGGCCCTGCTTCAAGAATAGTCACGACTCCGATGTAGATAGCCGAAATGGTCATGAAAACGAGCCCGCCAAAGCTGGTGACAGACTGGGCTGGATTTTCAGAGGCAAAATCAGGATAGGCGGCCCCCAGACCGATTCCCATTGCAACTACTCCTGGTGTCAGAAAAAAGATTGTAATTGCGGAAAGGTACATCATGAAAGGAAAGACGTCCAAAAGCAGGTTGGTTACTACAATCAGAATTTCGGAAAGGATTAAAAACGGAAAAAGATAGATAAAAAACTTGATCCACAAAAAAGTACTGATGGAAATGGGACTTGACCGGACAATCCAGAAGGAGCTTCCCTCCATGCTGACCGAAGGAAAGCTGAAACGTGCTGTCAACGCTGTAAGAACAAAGGCTGCCAGGGCCATGTTTAAAAAGGAGAACAGATTTTGCAGATAGGCTGTTTTGATAGGAGATTTGTCCAGCGGAAGGACTGAAAAATTATAAACATAAATAATGATAAGCGCAAGTATGAGAAAAATTTGTGACCACTGGGTCTGGTCTCTCCAAAAAGTCTTTACCTCTTTTACGACAAAGGCTCGCGTCGGACCTGACAAAAAAGAAAATAACCGGTCAAGCCCCTTGCTTTGGGTCTGAAAAAGCCTGGACATTGATGCACAAGTTTTGGAAAACCCTTTGAAATAGACAGCTCTGGCTACCAGGAGATTTACGAAAATCAGGAATGCAGCGCAGCTCAACGACAGGGCTACATGAAAGAGAGCGTTTTTTATATCTCCTGAAAGAGCAGCCTTCAAACTGTCAAAGGCCCAGGTGCTTGGAAGCAAAGGAGATGAAGGAGCGCTTAAATCCTGTATATAGACAAGAAGCGATGAAAAGGTTTCAGGATTTACCAGGCGTTCCGGTCTCAAAAGGCGAAAGGTTATATAGAGGGTTATTAAAACAGCAAGGCCCAAGAATACGAAAATGCTTCTTATCCGACTCGGGGGAAGGACAAAAACAGCCGGCAAAATAACAAGAGAGCTTAAAGCAGAAGCTATAATGCAAAGAAGAGCAAGAACAAGAACCATATCTACATAGAAAAAAAGACCTGCATGATATACTATGCCATAGGCAACAAAAACAGGTACAGCGTAGACTATAACCATCCATGAACTATCCATGGTGCTTTCGATCCACCGGGCAAAAAAAATCTTCTCAACGCGAACAGGCATGGAATGAACCAGGGCTAAATCTTTACTTAAATATAACTTAGATAATGATGTAAGTATAGAACTGAAAATCAAAAGAGAAAAAAATGTAAGCAAAGCCATGGAAAGGAGTTTGTAGGCAAGAATATCGCCAATATCCTCAATCTGCTGGAAATAGATTAGAATCCGATATGATACGGCAAAGATACCTGCCCAGAAAATCAGACCGATTCCGGCAATCAGAAAAAACCCGGCATTTATCTTTTTTAAGAAACCAACGTTTTTGAAAGACCAAAAACGGGGTTTTAAGAGAGTAACTACCTTCAGTTTTGAGCCTCCACCTCTGTTAACCGGAAAAAAACTTCTTCCAGATCCGCTTCTCCCACATGTGCCGCATGTTTCAAATCAGCGATGGTTCCTGTGGCAATCAAAGCCCCCTTGTTGATAATGCCGATACGGCTGCACACGTCTTCGGCCAATCGCAGTGTGTGGGTAGACATGAAAATAGTAGTTCCTTTTTCAGCAAGGCTGCAAAAAAGATTTCTGACCATTTTGGCGCCTCTTGGATCAAGTCCCACCATTGGTTCATCCACGATGATCAAAGGTGGATCATGCAAAAGAACCGATGACATGACGAGACGCTGCTTCATGCCGTGAGAATAGGATTCGATCAATTCATGAGCATGGTCGAAAATGGAAAACATATTCAACAGGCTTTCCGTTTTTTCCAAAAAAGATTCCTGCTCAATATTGTAAAGATCTGCTGTAAACCTCAAAAACTCCATGCCTGTAAGCTTCTCATACAAAAACGGCCTGTCCGGTATCAGTCCTATTTTCTTTTTGGCCTTTTCCGGCTGAGCTGCCATATCTATTCCATCTATGATTACAGAACCTTCTGTTGGCTCCAGCAGACCAGCCATCATCTGTATGGTAGTGGTTTTCCCTGCGCCGTTTGGGCCGATAAATCCGAATATCTCTCCTGAAGACACAGAAAGATTCAACCGAGTTACGGCTTTTAACTTTCCATATTGTTTTGACAGGTTATTTAATTGGATCATCTTGACTGCTCCAAAATTTCAAGTTTTACCTTTCCTATCACTCCAATTAAATCGATCTGGCGGTCTGGCTCTCCGCGTACGAGACGGATATGGGTTACATCCGCGGGGATCTGACCCATGAGGGAATCAACGGTAATCCACTTGCCAAGATAAAGAACATTCCAGGCATGATAGTAAAAGCGTCCCCTTGCATATACGAGTCCGGCTTCTATCTGAGCAGGAATACCGGCAGCTCTGGCCATGGCCGCCAGAAGAACAGCATGTTCGTTACAGTCTCCCATACGGTTTTCCAGCGTCTCCAGAGCATTGGGAACCGACAAAACAGGACGCTTTTCAATATTTTCATAAATCCAGGCAATAAGTTTTCGGGCTTTGGCCAATGGAAGATCATCTTTAGATATGATTTCAGATACTTTTTTTCGTACTTTTGGATGGTCGGACTGGATAAATGGAGTGGGCTCTTGCAAGCGGCTCTTTATTAAACTTTCTTTATCACCCACATGAATATCTGACGGCTTTGGAATATCCTCTTTACGGATAGTCAATATTCCATTTTCAAAAGTCTGTCTTCCACCGTCTAAAAAGAGGTTCTCTTTGATGCCGGTTATTTCCAAACAAAGCATTATAAGTTCATCTGCCCGGTCTATAGGCACATTGGAGGCAACAGAAGCCATTTCCGTAAGATCCTGGCTTGGAACTACTGGCAGATCGGTTAACGCCTCATTTCTGGAAACCTTTTTTAGTTTTATTCCCATAAAACCCTCTTCCTGGACAACGCTTCCATCTTCTCCTATCCAGGCTGTATGGGAAGCTCCCATAAAATCGATAGAAACTCTCTTTGTATTTTGTCTGCGCCCCATGATGTTCAGTGTTTCGCGGCCCACCATGGTGACACAAACGGACCACTGTCCCATGATGGTCGGATCAAACACAAGAAATGTTTCGGTCTTATCGGGTTCCAGGCCTGAAATCCATGCTGCTTCCATAACCACGTCGGTTAGATATAGTTTTTTGCCTATTGGAATTTCCGACCTTTGTTCGCCAATAAAAACAGTAAGCACTTCACCTTCGACCTTCCCGCGGCACTTAAAATGAAAGATGTTGGACCTTAAATCAAAAGCAAATGAGGCCAATGTAAGATCAGAATGGAGTTTTCCCTTAGTCTGGATATAAATATCTTCTACCGTGCCAATAGTATTGATCCGCATGTAAACAGATTCCGACAGGAAATACCCATTTTTTTCCGGCTTAAAGGAGCGGTAAGCATATCCTATCTTCCTGTCTTGATGGAAGATATTCATCCATCTTTCATTTTCAGATATTTTTACGGTATCCAAAGCAGAAGGGATATAATGAGTCTCTTTCTGAAAAAAATCTAAGCGGATACTTAAAAGAAACATAAAAAGTAAACCGCAAAGTATAGCTGCAATCAGGCCAGGTTTTAGTCTCTTTATGCGAATTTTCATTATAATATTTTTATAGCATAAAAATTCAGATAGATAAAGTTCCCAAAAACTTGTCTGCACGCTTTCGGAATGTTTTTTTAGTTTACAAGTCTATATCGGGAACTTCGCTTAGGAAACGCTTTGCTGAATATTCTTTACGTTTTTTCTGATTTCTGCCATATTTTTTTGTTTTAAGGCAACGAGACCTTTTGGATCGGACAAGAAAGGAGATTGCTGCATTGCTTTGCTCTTTGCAATGACTTCAAAGTTAATCTTTCAAAGGTCTCAATATGGTTTCACTTACTGTTGGAGGAATTAATGAACGACACTATCCGTCGGCAAGCTATCAATAAATACATTCAGAAAGATCCGTTTGCCGCATATTTGGGAGCGAAAATTGAAATTATAGAGCCCGGTCACAGCCGGGTTTCACTTACTGTAACCGAGGAGATGACAAATTTTCACGGTACCACTCATGGCGGTGTGATTTTTGCGTTAGGTGACGTGGCATTTGCAGCCGCGAGCAATTCTCACGGGCTTATGGCGGTCGCCTTAAATGTCAGCATCAGCTTTTTGAAGGCCACCAAAGCAGGAGACAAGCTGGTTGCAGAGGCAAATGAAAAACATGCAGGAGCAAGGATGGCTTTGTATGACATAACTGTGCGCGATGAGCAAACAGGGGAATTAGTGGCTAAAAGTCAGGATTTGGCATATCGAAAGAATGAGCAGTTTGTAAAATAAAGAAGCACTTATTGCACAGCCAACTTAATTATATTCTTAATTTCCCAGCTTTTTATATCACCCGATATTTCAATAAACACAGGATGATCCTCAATTATTTCAATTTTACTTACCACATTGTAAGTATTAATATTTCGTTGTTTTAATTTGTTTAATAAATGTTGATGAATTCGTAAAAAGTTGAAAAACATGTCATTGCGAACGAAGCGAAGCAATCTCGTATAAGTTAAGTGCCTATATTTATTAAATTGCTTCGTCGTTGCACTCCTCGCAATGACTTAGGGAATGACTTTTTACGAGACCATCAATGTTGAAACTCATATTTTAGCTGAGGGTGGTTTTTATAGCCTTTGGTTTTTCTTGACGATCAAGCTTACTTGACGACAAAAGCAGAATGTAGCGTGGCGGAACGCCCCCGGCCCATAATATGATGTAAGGCACCGAGTGCATCAAGTCTGGCTGTCTTGATATACAAAAAGCCTATCCCCTTTATACTATGTTGCCAAACCGTTTTGGAACCAACCCCTTTTATGTCCAATACTAATGGATTACGACGGCGAGATCAAGGAATATACGTGCCCCGCCGCACGCGAGGTGCAATCCCTTACGAATCTTTAAGGGGTTTTTGCTTCCCCGTCTGCAGGGGTATTCCGTTGAAGCCCTCCCAGAGTCCCAAGAGAAAGTGAGAAACATTAGCGCCCAGCGACCGAGTGCGGTATCCTCCCTCCTGGACGATGATCGTGGGCAGGCGCAGGGACCCGATGCTGCGGCCGTTTTCGTAAAAATCCTTT